>NZ_JAVKEW010000172.1:0-9381 GCF_040226375.1 Coleofasciculus sp. G2-EDA-02
TAAACCTAGACGGCTTTTAAACTATGAGCTGGCAAGCACCCATAGATTCCATGACCCCAATAACGTAGCGTTTGCTGAGACTGGCGATCCATCAATGGAATGATCGTGTTGTCCACGGTTGTCCAGTGTTAGGCGGATAGCGTCGTTCGTAGTCAGGGATGCGAGCCCTCTCCAGCTAGACATTAGAGCACTTTAGTGTTCACTACAAACAAAGCCCTATTTTAGCTGGATCACGCCAGTAAGGTGAATTGTGCCAAAGCCGCTAATAGCAGTTCCCAAGTGCTGATGGTACACCCAAATGTAGGGGCGCAAGGCTTGCGCCCTCACGCCTGTACCTCACCCGGTTGCCAACCGCTGTAATTGGTGGATTAGAATTGTAGGGGCGCAGGTTGTGTGTCCGATCTAACCATAAATCTATCCCACCATTTTAGCTGTGTCAGTCCAGTAGTGGCGTGGCACAGCTAAAATTGAATTGGGCGCAAGCCTTGCGCCCCTACACCCCCCCTGCCGTTTCTTTTACGTGATTCTAATCCATCCAATTAGGTGTGCCACGACACGACAAGAGCAGCGATCGCCCTAATTCACTTTTTTTGGGGTGTTCGGAGTTGCGCCAATTTTACCTTCAATTTCCACCCTAGTCCTGTTAGACTGTCTCAAGTCCTTGAAAGCGCGATCGCTGCTCGAAGGAACGGCTTCCCATTATTATCTGCAACCCTTGTTGAGAGATTATTTGAGAAACCGTTTTGGTTTGAGTTCTAAGCCTCGGCAAAGGTTTGCTCAGTTGGTCCTTCAGCAAATAGATAGAGGCGTACCATTAATGAAGTCCTCCCCCAATAACATTTTTCTCCCAAACTTCCCCAAAACTGTATTCATCAAGCCAATCTGCTAATTCTGTGGAATCTAGCCGTTTAAAGTGTATGAGCACAACTCCAAATCCATCGTTTTAATGGACTTGAAGCCGTTGAGAATGATTCGTTGCAGCATGATTATTCCTCTGCTGTTTTCACAGAAGGCGGTATTTGACTAGAAACTTCATAAAATGTAGTCGTGGGTGGCTTGATAAACAAATGAGACATCTTCTCCAAAATCTGTTGATAAGCCTCATTTTGATTTTCATCCATGTCTTCGATATGATCCCAAAAGATAACGGCAATTCCTTTATCAGTTCCAGGTTCTCGCAGCATGTATGCCCCTTGGAATCCGTGAGTGTAGGTCGAGACGGCTTCTTCATAAAGCTGTTGGGCTTCTTCAAATTTACCGGGCTTAAATTCCCCGATCGCTACATAGGCATACTTGTGTTTGAGAAAATCTAGAAATTCGCTCATTATTACACTCCTTATTGATTAAGTCAACAACTAAGTATCAATGACAAATGACAAATGACAAATGACAACTTTATATTGCCATCAATGTGGCAACTTTTTGCAAAAGTTGGGCAGGTTCTACGGGTTTGGGTAAGTAATCGTCAACGAGGGCGTTAAGATCTTGCTGTTCATCGGCTGAGAGTGAGGATGTAATCAAAGCCAAAACTTTGATGTGTGCTGTCGTAGTCTTATGGTGGAGATAATAGCTGATCTCATATCCGTCCATTGCCGATAACTGCCAATCCACAATCACAGCATGGGGTTGCAACAGTTCAATTTGCCTCACGGCAGTCGAACTTTCGATCAGCCAAACTAGATGATAACCCGCCGCCGTGAGAATTTCGCAAATGGCTGTTGCACTGGCTTCATTATTTTCGATTAAAACGATACTCCCTGGTACCGGAGATCCCTTTCCCGATGGGGCGGCTGATTTGGTTGCGCCTGAAACAACGGATTGGATGGGCAAGCAAACGGTAAAGATAGAGCCTTTTCCCACAGTGGATTCAACTTCAATCGTACCGCCATGGAGTTCGACCAATTGTTTGGTCAAAGCTAGCCCTAAACCTGTACCTTCGTAGGTACGCTGATAGGTTGTCTCTAACTGCTGAAACTTTTGAAACATCAGGGGAATCTGTTCTTGGGGAATGCCAATGCCCGTGTCTTCGATTTGAAATACAGCTAAATTATGTTCTCGCCACCCTCTTAAGGTGACTTGACCACCAGCCGGGGTAAATTTTATCGCATTTCCCAATAAATTAAACAGAATTTGCCGGAGTCGGCGTGGATCAGCCTGAAAGCGATCCTTTTGGGTGGGGACTTGCCAATCCAGGGTTAATTCTATCTGGCTACTCCGGGCTTTTTCTTTTAAGGATTGTAAGGTTTGCTGGGCAAGATACCACAGGGAAAACTCGCTGATATTTAAAACGGCTTTCCCCGCCTCTAATTGGGAAAAATCGAGAATATCGTTAATCAGTTCCAGTAGGTGTTCTCCATTCTCTTGGATGGTTTGTAAATAATGCCGTTGCTTCTCAAGGGATACGGTTTTGCTACCTCCCTCCCCCCAGGACCAACGCAATAATGTTGCCGATAGTCCAATCACACAAGTCAGGGGCGTTCGCAACTCATGACTCATCGCCGCTAGAAATTCACTTTTGGCATGGTTAGCGGCTTGTGTGGCTTGCAGCGCATCCCGAAGTTCTTGGGTGCGCTCAATCACTCGCTGTTCTAGGTTACTTTTTTGCTGGTGCGCTTGGGCATACAGTTGAGCCTGATAAATAGCAACAGCCAGGTGTTCGGCAATTTGCTTGAGAAATAGTTTTTCGCTTTCTTGCCAGTGTCGGGGTGCAAAACATTGGTGGGCAATCAGTAATCCCCACAGGCGATTTTGAACGATAATCGGCGCGACTAACTTGGCTTTAACTTGGGTTTGTCGCAGCAGTTGGAGTAAGCAGGGAGAATCGCTGTAGGCGACTTCAATATCATCAATCGCCCCAGTAAATCCTTGGTGATATCGGGTGCGACAGTTAGGAATATGGAGGGCGCAGTCCTTTTCCTCTCGCCAATTGAGGACAGAACCAATTTTATCCGAATAGCGGGCTTCATAGGTGACACAACCCTCATCCTGTTGTGAGGGAAGCGGTGAAGTTAGAGATTTGGCGTTCTCGAATTGATCGGCAACATCCGTGGAATTGTCAACCTCGGTTTTATTACCCTCCTCGCTAAGGTTAACCAAATCACCGTCAAATTGATAGATTAATAGGCGATCAACATCCAAAAAATGGCGCACCTCATCGACAGCCGTGGAGAGGATAACCGGTAACTCCAGACTTTGACGGATGTGGGTGGTAACCTGATTGATCAGCCGTTCCTGTTCAACTTGTTGGCGCAGCGCTGCTTCAATGGGTTGAGCTACCTCACAGTAAGGATAGATGGGTTCGTTGCTGATCGGATTAGCACTGAGTACATCCATCAACAACAGGGTAAATTCACTCTGGATATCCCCTTGGTTCGGTTCTGGATAGGTTTGGGCAAGTTGGAAAATATGGAAAATCTGGGGGGAGTTGGTGAAGCGTTGAGTGAGCCCGTCGAGAAAATCTGCGATCGCGTCTGACTCAAAGGTTAACCCAACCTGATACAGGCTTGAATGAGCATTTGTCTCAGTTTCCCCCGGTGACTCGATTGCAGCCGCGATGAGCAAGGCGCGGAACACTGGAGACACCAGCACTGTAAATCGTTGCACCTGTTGATCTAGACCCACGGATACAATGGGTAAGTCCTGCGATCGCAAGAGTACAGCATCCCTACCAACTTTTACCTGCATCTGCTGCAATAACTCTTGCAGCCGCTCGAACATTGACAATGGCAACGTTCGGCTAAATCTTGGATTCCCCAATATCGCCATGAGTTTGGTTTGTTTGAGCAAGTGACAATGCTTCACCCCTGATTCGGTGTAAGCTGAGCCTCTATTCGATGCTATCCAAGATATAGCGGTTTATTTATAATATCTTTCTTAAAATTTTTAGTATTTTCTACTCTATCCATTATTGTATCACTTTGTAAAGAACGTAAACTTTTGTCCGCAGGTATTATGTTTACATTTCCCTTCTATCACTTACCTACTGGAGCCAGATGGAAAGATCCCTTTGGAGTAAATCTTGTAGCTTCAAGATATCTTCCCGATACACCTCAATGAGCTGCTGACGTATTTCATGAGGCAGTTTCGGCGGTTGCTCTAAGTTTTGGTTTCGCAAATCCACGTATGTTTTGTATATCTTATTCGACCATCGTTGAGAAATAATTGGGGATAAGGTATGGTAAATCGGCTTTATTTTTTTAATAAAACTATCTATTTCTTTATTTCTAGGTATACCCCCTTTATTCGCAGACCCAAAAGATTTGTTAATTTTAAAACTTGAATCAATTCCTAGAAAATTAAATAGATCTTCCATTAATCCATCAGGATTATCTTTTAAATTTTGGAACAAACCTAACTTTATCTGTTTAGCGGAAAAGAGGCTATAGTATCGCTGTAAATGGCTATAGTAAAATCCTCCTATGATTAAACCAGATCTTTTTTTAACAATGTCATGAAAGTCATCAATTATTTCCTGATGCGTATAACTGGACAACTTCCTCACACCAAGCATTAGCAGCATAATATACAAGGAATACATTCTATTAGCCGGATCACGCAAGATAGCAATAAGCTTAGCGTTGGGAATATGGTATTGTATACGTTCAGCCGCTTGAGGATGAGTTAAGTAGCTCGTCGAGGCTTCACCAATGGCTATTTCATCAGAGGCTCCTTGAAATAAAGCTTGATAATCTTCTAAAGTAGGGATAGGATAATCTTTCGTTCCATTTTTCGAGAAAAAATGCGGCTCTTTCCGAGGACTCATATAAATTTGAGGATGTTGTTTGAGATATTGATAAACTGTTGTCGTTCCAGCTTTCGCTGCACCGATGACCAAAAAGTTAGGTAATCTCATACAATCAATACAGTCCCAACCTAAATGAATACAGATAAAATACCACAGGATCTCTAAAAAGACTATGCATCGGATTGCTGCGACACCTGGCGGATGGAATCCACAAGCAGAAGGCGTCATTTTTATTGAGCAGACACCTGCGCCGATTATTTTAATCACAGCCGCTGACACTGATATTCAAACCTTGGCGGCGTCAATGGCTCATTTGCCCCCAGATTTTCCTGCGATTCGAGCCGTTAACCTCTTACAATTGCAGCAGGAATTAACGATTGATACCTATTCCGAACAGGTTTTAGAGAAGGCAGATGTTATTATTATTCGGCTTTTGGGTGGATCTGCCTACTGGTCTTATGGATTAGAAGTCGTGCAAACAATGGTGCAACAAACAGGAGCTAACTTAATCCTATTGCCAGGGGATGATCGCCCAGATCCCAATTTAATTAGTCATTCTACCATTCCGTTAACCGCCGTTCACCAGCTATGGCGCTACTTTATTGAAGGAGGTGTAGAGAATTGTACAAACGCCCTCAAATTTGTAGCAGATTTGTGCTTGGGAAGAAGCTATGAGCCTCTACCTCCTAAACCGATACCGCGTGTGGGGGTTTATGGGTGGGGAGATGAAAGCGCTAAAGCGCTTACTACGAACTCTAAAGTGGGGATTTTGTTTTATCGCGCTCATTATTTGGCGGGAAACACATCACCGATTGATGCACTTTGTCAAGCTTTAGTTGAACAACAGTTGCATCCTGTGCCACTATTTGTCTCGTCATTACGTGATCTGGAGGTACAAGCGGAGGTATTATCCTATTTCCAACCAAAAGATGGTGCGGGAATTGAGGTTTTGCTGAATACGACGAGTTTCTCTGTTGCTAAATTAGATGCTCAGGAACTATCCCTGATAACTAAGGACAAAAATTACTCTGATTCAACCCTCAAAAGCCAAACGTCACCCCATCGTAGGGGCGAAGCTTATGCGTCCAGATTGTTCGATTCGACGACTAAATTTTCGTCGCATAAGCTTCGCCCAGTCACAGGCATAGACAATGAAATATCCGGATTAGAGTTATGGCAAAGTTTGGATGTACCCGTACTACAAGTCATTTTTAGTGGCGGGACAAAGGAACAATGGGATAAACAATTTCAGGGATTAACCCCTAGAGATACGGCAATGAATGTAGCATTGCCAGAAGTGGATGGACGGATTATCACTCGTGCGGTTTCATTTAAGGCGGTACAAACCTGGAATCCGCTGCTGGAAACAGATGTAGTGGTTTATGAATCGGTGCGCGATCGCATCAATTTTGTCGCCTCTTTAGCCGCGAATTGGGTAAAATTACGCCAAACCCCGCCATCAGAACGGCGTATTGCCCTCATCTTAGCTAATTATCCTAACCGAGATGGACGCCTCGCTAATGGTGTGGGGCTCGATACCCCTGCAAGCTGTGTGGAAATTCTTCAGGCGTTGCAAGAGGCGGGGTATCAGGTAGAAGATAGTCCAGAAACCGGAGATGAACTGATCCAGCGCTTAACCAGTGGGGTAACAAATGACCCCGAAGGCTGGGAATTACGTCCGGTACAACAGTGGTTATCTGAACAAGAGTATCACGATTATTTTAATACGTTACCTTTAACGGTACAACAAGGAATCTGTAACCGTTGGCATCAGGAAATTCAAAATTCACCCATTCGTAGGGGCGAAGCTTATGCGCCCAGATTTGTCGGTGCTACGGCTCAATTGTCATCGCAAATGCTTCGCCCAGGCACAAACCAAACGTCAACAATTCCCATTCCGGGAATCCAATTAGGTAATATATTTGTCGGCATTCAACCATCGCGGGGTTATGATATTGACCCAGGATTAAATTATCACGCGCCGGATTTAGAACCAACGCCCGCTTATTTAGCCTTTTATTATTGGCTGCGGCAGAAATTTGGGGCGCATGGGGTGGTACATCTGGGTAAACATGGCAATTTGGAATGGTTACCGGGGAAAAGTTTGGCACTATCCCAAACCTGTTATCCAGAAGTCGCATTAGGGACAATGCCCCATTTATACCCATTCATTGTTAATGATCCAGGGGAAGGCTCGCAAGCGAAACGGCGATCGCAAGCTGTGATTATTGACCACCTGACACCACCGATGACTCGCGCTGAACTCTATGGTTCTTTGCAACAGCTTGAAGGGTTAGTCGATGAATATTACGAAGCGCAAAGCTTAGATCCCTCTCGCTTACCGATGATCCGCGATCGCATCACTCAATTGGTTATCCAAGAAAACCTGCACCAGGATTTGGGATTTGAGGATAGGGAAGCAGGGGCTGTAGGGGCGGGTTTTACCGATAACATTGTGTCGATGTCAGATAGCTTGACTAAACCCGCCCTTCTAGGGAAAGCTGGGGAAGCGAATCTTTTAACTCAAATCGATAGTTACCTGTGTGAATTAAAAGAAGCTCAAATTCGGGATGGGTTGCATATATTAGGACAGTGTCCCCAGGGACGACTATTGCGAGACTTAACTGTGGCAATTGCCCGTCATCCGGGGAGAGGGCGCTTAGGGTTAACTCGTGCGATCGCCCAAGACTGGGGATGGGATTTTGACCCCCTGATTCCAGAGGGGGAAAATAAGAGAGACGCGATCGCACAATTAGAAGCCCAAGCTGCTGAATTGGTGGAATCCCTGATATCAAAGGCAGAAGGGTTCAATAAGGCACAAGGAAAGGCTCAAAACCATGCCCTAGAGGATGACGTAGGATCAACACTTAGTCAGGGCGGGTTTTGTACAAATGTTACTCTCAATAGCGACAAGAATGTTCCTAAACCCGCCCCTACAGACGCGCCATGGCACGTAGACGCGCCATGGCGCGTCTCTACACTTAATGCCCGAATCGGACAACGAACGCAACAGGAATTAGACTGGATTCGCGATCGCCTTTTACCCGCCTTAACCCAAACATCCCAAGAACTCACTAATCTGTTGCAGGGATTAGATGGGCGCTATGTCGAGAGTGGGGCGGCGGGTGCGCCAACGAGGGGACGCCCGGAGGTATTACCCACAGGTCGCAATTTTTACTCTGTTGATATCCGTGCTATTCCTACGGAAACGGCGTGGGATGTGGGACGTAAGGCGGCGGAAGCGGTGGTTGAACGCTATACCCAGGATAATGGGGAGTATCCCAAAACACTGGCATTATCCGTATGGGGAACGTCAGCGATGAGAACCGGGGGCGATGATCTGGCTCAGGCGCTGGCGTTGTTGGGTGTGCAACCGATTTGGGATCGCCCCTCACGTCGGGTTGTGGATTTTGAAATTCTGCCCCTGTCGGTGTTAGGGCGTCCGCGTGTGGATGTGACGCTGCGGATATCGGGCTTTTTTCGCGATGCTTTCCCCAATCTAATTGATTTATTTTACAGTGCCGTGGTCGCTGTTGCCGCACTGGATGAATCCCCTGAGGACAATCCCTTAGCGGCGCAAGTGAAACAGGAGAAAGAGTTTTGGTGTCAGGCGGGATTGAGTGAAGAGGAAGCCGAGGCGCGATCGCGCTATCGTGTTTTTGGCTCGAAACCGGGGGCGTATGGTGCAGGGTTACAGGGATTGATTGAGGCGCAAAACTGGCGTGATGAACAAGATTTGGCGCGGGCGTATATGAATTGGAGTAGTTATGCTTACTGTGGTACGTCTTCCCAAAATCAGGAGGGGGTTGCAGCACCAGAAGCCTTTGCACAACGCCTGAAGCAATTGCAAGTTGTTTTACATAATCAGGATAATCGGGAACACGATTTACTCGATTCTGATGATTATTATCAGTTTCAAGGGGGATTAACTGCATCGGTACGGGCGCTGACGGGTAAGAATCCGCAAACCTATTTTGGGGATAATTCGATTCCTGAAAATCCCAAGGTGCGACGGCTACAGGAAGAAATTGCCCGCGTTTATCGTTCCCGTGTGGTGAATCCCAAATGGATTGAAGGGGTAATGCGCCACGGATATAAGGGGGCGTTTGAAATGGCGGCGACTGTGGATTATTTGTTTGCTTATGATGCGACAGCCAATTGTGTGGCAGATTATATGTATCAAGGGGTGACGGAGGCTTATCTGTTGGATGATAAGGTACAAGAGTTTATCCAGCAAAAGAACCCCTGGGCGATGCGGGATATGGCAGAACGGTTACTAGAGGCGCATCAGCGATCGTTGTGGCAATCCGCTAAACCTGAGATACTGGAGCAATTAAGAGCGATCGCCCTGCAAGCAGAAGCCGTGATTGAAGGGTTAACTTGAGCGACTGACTTTTGAGTGATTTTTGAGTGATGATGAGACAATACGCCAATTCTAAAACATACGTTTCTTTCTCCAGAAGTAGCTGATGTGACACTTCAATGGGTGGAATGCGGATTGACCGAGAACTAGGGATACAAGCCTCGTCCTTTTAGGACGACTTTTTATTTTCTCTTAGTCTTGTATTGTAATAAATAATGTGTTAATCTATAAAAGTAGTCTAGCACAGGCGAAAGTCGTGAGTATCGCCAATCGA
>NZ_JAVKEW010000173.1:0-4714 GCF_040226375.1 Coleofasciculus sp. G2-EDA-02
GAGGTATGGTTGCCTCAATCTCCTTTCGGGTAAAGTTAGCTTCGCCAATGTTATCGGTCGGTAACTATCCAAAAAGCACTGTTTCAGTGACCTTAAAACTGTTTAACTTTTCGGTTCTAGAGCAGTAGACTAGCTACGCATTTACTGGTAGGTCTTGAACACTTGCCGATAACGTAGTCAGTTAAGACTTAAGCTGGTCAGAATGGCTTGTTAGATTTCTCTTTCAAGCCTCATGCCTCTAGGCTGAGGTTCCTGACACTTTAGTACGATGATTGTTGTGCTAGTTGGTGATAGTAGGTGAATTGTTTCATAAGTCGGTTCACTTGACAAATACAACAGTTCAGTTTTGTAATAAAACTTTACAATCGTTGCCATTTGTCATTCGTCATTTAGTCGGGGCGGGTTTAGTTACATTTGGGTGCAACGGAAACGATAGCTGTCAAACCCGCCCCTACGACTGTCATCACTCTACATGGCTTCCCCATCTTCCCCATGGGGATTGGGCTCTCGCATTCGCGTTGAGATGTGAATAGAAAACCGATAGATTTGGGCGCGAATGCGAGAGCCCCTACGAATACCCCATCTCCCTCATCTTCCCTACCCCCCTCCAGATGCTACAGGTTCGGCTTGATAGCGAATCCCGGCTTGCTTCAGACGTCGCAACACCTCAGCCAAGCGATCGCACTCTGCAATCAAACTTACCCGCACGTACCCTTCACCACCGACACCAAAGGCATTTCCCGGCGTTACCACCACACCCGTTTGTTGCAAGACATCCAGAGCAAAATCCGTTGAATTGTGACCCGGTGGACAAGGAACCCATAAATACATCGTCGCCTTTGACTTAGGAATCTTCCACCCCAATTCAGCTAACCCTTGAATCAAAAAATCTCGGCGGCGACAGTACCGTTCTTGTACCTGATATACATAACTATCCGGTAAATCTAATGCCGTTTCTGCGGCTGTTTGTAAGACCGCAAAAATTCCGTAATCTAAATTAGTCTTTAACGTCCGTAATCCTTGAATAATATGGCGATTTCCGACAACAAATCCCACCCGCCAACCTGCCATATTATAGGTTTTTGATAAGGTATGAAATTCCACGCCAATTTCCTTCGCGCCAGGAATTTCTAATAAACTCGTCGGTTGATAGCCATCAAATGCCAGTTCCGCGTAACATAAATCATGCACCAACAGAATCGAGTAACGACGGGCAAAGGCAACAATTTCCTCAAAAAACTCACGGGGAGCCGTCGCCGTTGTCGGATTACTCGGATAGTTAAAATAGAGAATCTTTGCTCGTTCGGCAATCTCGTCAGGAATAGCGGCTAAATCAATTAGCCAATCATTTTCCGCCTTGAGGATCATACTGTGAATTTCTGCCCCAGCAATCAGGGGACCTCGGAAATGAGCCGGATAAGCTGGACTCGGCACTAAGACCAAATCCCCTGGATTGACATAAGCTAGGGCAAGGTGCGTCAATCCTTCCTTAGACCCCAACAGGGGTAGGGCTTCACTATCGGGATCGAGAGTAACCTGATAGCGGCGGTGATACCAACTGGTAATGGCTCGGCGAAAATTCGCTGTGCCTTCAAAGGGGGGATAGCCGTGGTTAATCGGATAATTTAGGGCTTTGATGGCTGCTTCAATAACTGGTGCAGGTGCTGAACCGTCAGGATTCCCCATCCCTAAATCAATTAAATCCAACCCTTGCTCACGGGCACGGGCTTTGAGTTCATCCAAACGAGCAAACACATAGGGGGGCAGTGCGCTCAGACGCCTTGCTGGGGTAATCCAATCTAAGTTCATTTAAAAATGCAGCCTTCCTAAACTAGAAAATTATATCGGCATTATCGGGAAATTGACTCATCACGGTGTCCATAAGTTTGATGACATTCTTGAAGGTTTAACTCTTGAATAGCGAGTATGACCAATGAACATCTCCCCTGTCACTACCCCTAACCTCGCTACAATAAGAAGACCGAAGCATAATGCTTCCTATAAGTAAGGGGGATAAGGACGATGGGTTTGCCAGTAGTTGCTGTAATCGGACGCCCTAATGTGGGCAAATCAACCCTTGTCAATCGGTTGGCAGGGGTGATGGATGCGATTGTCCATGATCAACCGGGAGTCACGCGCGATCGCACCTATCGTTCAGCCTTCTGGCAAGACCGTGATTACATGGTTGTAGACACGGGGGGCCTGGTTTTTGATGATGATACCGAATTTTTGCCCCTGATTCGAGAACAGGCAATGGCAGCCCTGAGCGAAGCCAGTGCCGCTATATTAGTGGTCGATGGTCAAATGGGTTCCACCGCCGCCGATCACGCGATCGCAGATTGGCTACGCCATCACCCTGTCCCCGTTGTCCTGGCTGTAAACAAGTGTGAATCCCCCCAACAAGGACTGATCCAAGCCGCTGAGTTTTGGGAACTTGGTTTAGGCGAACCCTTTCCCGTCTCCGCGATTCACGGTGGAGGAACCGGGGAACTCCTGGATCAACTGATTACCTATTTGCCCACGGTGGGAATGCTTCCCGACACATCAGAAATCAACGTCGCTATTGTCGGGCGTCCGAATGTGGGTAAGTCCAGCCTATTAAATGCCCTAACCGGAGAAAAACGCGCCATCGTCAGTGCCATTTCCGGTACCACCCGCGATGCCATTGATATGCTCGTCGAACGCCCCGGTAATCCAGAAACTGGGAGTGCACCCCAAACCTATCGTCTCATTGATACGGCAGGGATTCGCAGGAAGAAAAATGTCGAATATGGACCGGAATTTTTTGGCATTAATCGAGCCTTCAAAGCCATTCGCCGTTCCGATGTGGTTCTGTTCGTTGTTGATGCCCTAGATGGTGTCACCGAACAAGACCAAAAACTTGCCGGACGCATTGCTGAAGACGGACGGGCGGCGGTGATTTTGGTGAATAAATGGGATGCGGTTGAAAAAGATACCTATACGATCTACGAACAGGAAAAACTGATTCAAGACCGCCTCTACTTTATCGAATGGGCGCCAATGATTTTTGTCAGCGCCTTGACGGGAAAACGAGTAGACAAAATTCTCGATTTAGTGGATAGTGTCGCCGAACAACATCAGCGCCGCGTCAGTACGTCTGTGATTAATGAAGTCCTCCAAGAAGCCATTAACTGGCATTCACCTCCCACCAACCGCCAAGGGCGTCAAGGCAAAATTTACTACGGTACTCAGGTTAAAAGTAAACCGCCAACGATTGCCCTATTTGTCAATGACCCGAAACGGTTTAACGACAACTATCGCCGCTATATTGAGCGTCAATTTCGTCAACAACTGGGTTTTATAGGTACACCCTTGCGTCTGTTATGGCGTGGGAAGAAAGTCCGCGAGGTTGAAAGCAGCAATGCTAATCGAGCAATTCGGGTTTAATTTGTCTTGTAAATATTCCTCAAACCCGTCCAAATGACGAATGACAAATGACCAACCATGGACTTACTGCGATCGCTCCCGTTAGGGCTATACCTGGAACAACCTGTAACTTGGCTACATCACCTGGATTCTCGGGTAAAATTCATTTGGTTAATGAGCTTTTTGGCAGTACCCTTATTAGCTAATCCCTATTGCCGTTTGGCAGTTGTTGTGCTACTCATTTTGCTGACCCTCTCAGCCGCTATTCCGTTGCGGGTTTGGCGTCAGCAAATGGGTTGGCTGCTGATGCTATCGGTATTTGTATTTATTCTCACCGCGATCGCACCCGATGGATTGGCAGTTGATCATCAGCCTCGGCTTCCTGAGGCGGACATTATCGTGGCTGAGTCTGCTGAAACCTCCGTGCAGGCATCGTCTCAACCTAGACCCTGGTATAATCCCTTTGGTATCGGACGGGAATTGGCTCCAGAGGCTTCTTTGAGTGAAACAGTTATCCTGACCAATTTACCCCAACCGACTGATTACAGCTACATTCTCCTAGAAGCAGGTCCGGTGACGATTACTCGTCGCTCATTAGATCTGGCGGTTCGGGTGAGTACGGTAATTTTTACCTTAATTTATAGTACCAATCTTTACTTGCTCACCACCGCCCCAGAAGAAATTACCGCCGGGTTAGAAAGCCTGATGCTCCCCTTACGGCGTCTGAATATTCCGGTTACAGAAATTGCCCTGACGTTAACCTTATCCTTGCGTTTTATTCCCTTAGTTTTGGAAGAAGTCCAAAATTTAGTCCGTTCGATTCGGACTCGGGCGATTAACTGGAAAAAGTTAGGGGTTCGTCGCAGCGCCCAAGTTTGGATTATGGTAACGGAACGGTTATTAGAAAATCTACTCATGCGAGCCGATCAAATTGCTAAAGCCATGACGGTGCGCGGCTTTACCAGCCCTAACCAGCATCGCGTCCAATGGCACCAGCTTCGTTTACACTGGGGTGACTGGATTGCGATCGCGAGTTTGGCGCCGTTTTGGGTAGCCCGGTTGATTTGGGGAGGAATGGGATGATGGAAGATTTGTAGGGGCGGGTTTTACAGATAACTTATGGCTACACAGTGATAACTTAACTAAACCCGCCCCTCTAGGGAAGCGGTTGGGTTGACAAAAGGAAACCCTTCACCCTCATCCCCTAGCCCCCATCCCCCCTAGCCCCCCTTTGAAAGGGGGGGAAGAAAGGGGGGGAAGAAAGGGGGGGAAGAAAGGGGGGGAAGAAAGGGGGGGAAGAAAGGGGGGGAAGAAAGGGGGGGAAGAA
>NZ_JAVKEW010000174.1:0-14797 GCF_040226375.1 Coleofasciculus sp. G2-EDA-02
GAAAGTACCCAACGTGGCATCGGCGGATGAAACGGGAAATCCCGTTCGCGTAAGCGTGGCGTAAGCCAAGACGAATAAAACCGTCCTTGTTTTTAGAAGTTGGAAGCTCCAACTTCAGCGGATCTTGTTGGGGTACTTCACTCCTTTTGCTTAGCATTTTTGCGCCCTCTAGAATGCTGTCGCTTCAGCAATCCGCCCAAACCTAGGGCTGTGGCTGAACCCAAAATAGTCGAGAGGTTCGTAAGTTCTGTGAATTAAGCGTTTGTAGCAGCGATGCGAGAGTTTATGGCACGCTTCGTGCCTACTCTACTACAAATCCTGTTCGGGTAAAAATTCAGGGGATAATATCTCAGCTAGGGTATAAGGACAAGTTTCCGGAAATGAGGATAATCCAGTTTCTTTTTCGGCGCTAAGAGTAGCGAGGGGGTAGGTTTTTTCGAGGGCATTATCGAGACTGGATTTGAGACTGGGGTTTTCTTGGAATAGCTTCTCTAAGCGAAGACGTTGCTCTTTAATGGTTAATTGCCAACTACGAGAGCGCAGATTAGGCTGAAATTGCCATTTGAGTAAATGCATAACTAATAGTTCTAATCGGCTTTCGAGTTGTCGCTTTTCAGCACGTCCCATATCTTCTATTTCTTCAGCAATGTTTTGCCAGTCTATTTGATTGAGTCTTCCAGTTCTTAGTAGGTTTGCTTGTTCTTGCGTCCAAGCATAAAAGTCATTTTCGTAAAACATTGAAGTCATGGCTTATCTTGCTTGATTGATTGCCTGTTAATTTATAATATATTAAGCCGCAAAAACATTTGGTCTCCCCCGTGCAAAAAAAGCTCTCGCATCCCCTGGTCTCCCCCGTGCAAAAAAAGCTCTCGCATCCTCTGGCTTCCCCCTTCTTAAGGGGGACGGGAGGGGGATCTATAAGGGGGACGGAAGGAGGACGGAAGGGGGATATAATAGGGGGACGGAAGGGGGAGCTATTGGGGGACTTTAACGGTAGCAGGGTGTGTTAATACAGCCGTTGTATAGCGCTTTACCAGCGTGTGAGGTACACCTAAATGTAGGGGTAATGTAGGGGCGCAAAGCTTGCGCCCTTAACGATGTATCGGATCAAACCTGAAATTGCTATATCTGTAAAACCCGCCCCGACAAAACAATCTACCCTTTAACACCACTCCCACTATCATTAGGTACGATATACCGTTGCATGAGGATAAAAAATAGCAGAACCGGGGTAATAGAAATAACTGAACCGGCGGCAATTAAACGCCAATCTAGGGAAAATGTTCCGGCTAACTTAGCAACACCTAACGGTAAGGTATAATATTCGGGTCGATCGAGAACAATGAGGGGCCAGAGAAAGTCACTCCATGAGCCAATAAAGACAAAGATAGCCAAAGTAACTAACGCCGGACGAACGGCTGGAATCATCACATGCCACCACAATCCTAACTCCGAACAGCCATCCATACGGGCGGCTTCTTCGAGTTCTTTAGGAACCCCTTGAAAGGCTTGGCGTAATAAGAAAATTCCAAAGGCTGAGGCTAAACTGGGAAAAATGATACCTAAATAACTATTCCGCAAGCCAAGCTGCACCATCAAGATGTAGAGGGGAATCATCACGATTTGGAAGGGAATCATGATGGTGGAAACAATAATCGCGAAAATGATATCTCGTCCCCGAAAATTAAGACGGGCTAAGGGATAAGCAGCGAGGGAACAAAAGAGGAGATTGAAGGTAACGGTGAGAATGGCAACAATGAGACTATTCCAGAGATATTGAGCAAAGGGATTGGCTTGCCAGATTTTAATATAATTCTCAATCGTTGGCTGAGTAGGGAACAGTTGAGGCGGAAAGCCAAAAATATTCTCTGTGGAAGACTTCAACGATGTGCTAATTAACCAGAAAAGGGGAAACAGCATCGCCAACGCGATCGCACTTAAGAGAATATACGTCCAAAACCTTTGCCAAATCTGCTTTCCCGACTTTTTACTCATCGCATTTTCTCGTTCTGTAGTGAGGGAACCTTAGCCCTCTAAACCATCATAGTTAACCCTGTTTCCGTACAAACCCCATTTAAAGGTTGATCCCACCCATCAATCGGGAGTTGAGGTAAGAAAGCAAAATCAAAGACAATTCCGATAGTCGGCTTCGATATCCATTCCGCCGCACTCAGCAAGCGATCATAAAATCCGCCCCCATAGCCTAAACGATAGCCTCGGCGATCGCACGCTACCGCTGGCACTAAGATTAAATCCACGTCATTAGGCTCTAAGGTGGGGGAATTTGCATCGGGTTCAAAAATGCCATAAGCACCCGCTTTTAGGGCTTCTCCGCACTTCCAGCTATGCCAGAGGAGAGATTTACCGACACATCGAGGGAATCCCCAACAGTATTGGGTATCGGTAAACAGAGGATTCAGATCCGGTTCTTGGCGAAAACTAAAATAAGCTAGGATAGTTTTTGCCTGAGTGAATAGGGGTGAAGACTGAAGCTTGGTACAGACGCGATCGCTCTTTTCTCGCCAGTCATCCTTTGTCATGGCTTGTCGCTGTTTCAGCAGTCGCTGACGTAATTGTTTTTTGTCATTCGTCATTTGTCATTTGTCATGGAATAGGGAAATGTAGAGGAATGGCACTGATTTAAGATAGGGCGGGTTTTGTGGTTCATTTATTTCTGAATAGCTGACTTTAGTTCCTAAACCCGCCCCTACAATTGATTTGCTGTAAGCTTGCCAAGCTAACTCTAGGGTTGCCATTTCACTCCAAAAATCATTGGTATTTCGCAATGCTAATAATCGTGAGGCGCATTCATCCCGGCTGATGACACTGCACGCCCAGGTTACCAGATTTTCAAAGTTTGCCGATTCTCCTGTGGGGTAACTCCAACGTGTTCCAAATTTAGCTATTTCCCCATTGGGATAGTACCAGCGAGAGGCGACTTTTGCCGTTTGTCCATTGGGATACTTCCAAATCGCGCCGAATTTCGCCGTTTGTCCGTTGGGATAATTCCAATTGTCACCGATTTTCGCCCGTTGTCCATTTGGGTATTCAATAATTGCCCTTCCCCAGGTATTTGCTAATCCACAGGCGAATTGTTGCTGAGTCTCTACTAATCGCACCAGATTGCTATTTCCTTGAGACATTCGCGCCAGTCGCGTCATAATCGTCAGATCGAGACATTCCTGGGTAGCGGTTGGGGGTGGGATAACTTCCACCGCCGAAGGTTGAGCGGTATTACAGTATTGCGCTTCTAGAGTCGCCAGGTTTGCGTCGTCTAAGCCTTGCTGAATAGCGAGACGGCGTACCTGACGAATTTGGCTGCATTGAGTAGGCGTGGCGTCAGCGCGATCGCCCCTTGTGCCAAGAGCCAGTAGGGACGACAGTAATAGTACCACACGAATCGCCAGTTTCATAAAATACCAATAACCCTAATCCTAAATAATCTCTATATTTGAATTTTAAAGGAGCAGGGGTTTCAAAAAGCTATCCGTAATAGAAACTTTACCCACTATTTTCCTTTAATGCTATCATAGTTCTCCACGAACCATTGATAGGTTAATTCTAAACCTTGCTTCAAGGAGATTTTAGGCTGCCAACCAGCGGCATTAATTTTCGATGTATCCAAAAGTTTACGCGGTGTACCATCGGGTTTAGAGGAATCGAATTTTAACTCACCCTCGTAACCAATCACTGCTTTAATTAACAGCGCCAATTCTTTGATAGAAACCTCTTCCCCTGTACCGACATTAACGAATTGGATTTCGTTATAGTGATCCATCAGAAAAACTAAAGCATCAGCTAAGTCATCGACATATAAAAACTCCCGCAGTGGCGAACCCGTGCCCCAAATTTCCACAGCCTCAGCCTTGTTAATTTTAGCTTCATGGGTTTTTCGCAACAGGGCGGGGAGAACGTGGGAATTGGCTAAATCGAAATTATCATTTGGACCATAGAGATTTGTGGGCATAGCAGAGATAAAATTCACGCCATACTGCCGACAATAATTCTCGCAAAGTTTCAGTCCGGCAATTTTCGCGATCGCGTAGGGTTCATTCGTCGATTCAAGATACCCCGTAAGTAGGTGTTCTTCCTTCATCGGCTGGGGACATAATTTAGGATAGATACAAGATGAGCCGAGAAACAGCAATTTTTTTACACCGAACAAATAAGCGCTATGAATAACATTAGACTCAATCATTAAGTTCTCATAGAGAAACTCAGCGCGGTAGGTGTTGTTGGCATTAATCCCTCCCACTTTTGCCGCCGCGATAAAAACGTAATCTGGGCGTTCAGCGGCAAAGAAATCCTCTACGGCTTGCTGTCGTCTTAAGTCCAACTCTTGACTATTTTTCAGGATAAGATTGGTATAACCCTTGTCGCGTAAGGATCTGACAATGGCACTACCCACCAAGCCGCGATGACCTGCTACGTAAATTTTTGAGTCGTTGTTCATGATAATATTAGATACATGAAAACACTGAATAAACGGTAATTTAAGGGCGGATATTAGGGTTAGATTATTGTTTACAGTCTCCTGTAAATCACTCGCGCCCGCCCTTACGAATGCGTACCTTTTTAATTTCGCTCAATCAATAGGTGCGTGAGCTGGGGAATGTTCGTAAGTATTTTCCTTATGTTTTTCAAACAGTTTTGCCCCTTCACCGTTAGACGATGACTGTCCGTAAGTTCGCAAATCGGCTTCTACCATTAATGCGACTAACTGTTCAAAGGATAAAGACGGTTGCCAACCCAGCTTTTGCTTTGCTTTTGCCGGATCACCAATCAGTAACTCCACTTCCGCTGGGCGCAGATAGCGGGGGTCAAACTCCACATAGTCTTGCCAATCTAAATTTACACAGTTAAAAGCAATATCCAGAAATTCGCGAATCGAGTGAGTTTCACCTGTGGCGACGACGTAATCGTCGGGTTCCTCTTGTTGCAGCATCAGCCACATAGCTTTAACATAATCTTTGGCATAGCCCCAATCTCGCTTCGCATCTAGATTTCCTAGATAGATTTTTTTCTGCTGTCCAGTCACAATTCGCGAGATCGCACGAGTAATCTTACGGGTGACAAATGTTTCTCCCCGACGCGGCGATTCGTGATTAAACAAGATACCATTGCAGGCAAAAATCCCATAGGATTCGCGATAATTCACTGTTTGCCAATGGGAATAAACTTTGGCACAAGCATAAGGGCTGCGGGGATAAAATGGGGTAGTTTCCTTTTGGGGAACTTCCTGGACTTTGCCAAACATTTCCGACGAACCCGCCTGATAGAAGCGCACATCAATACCCGTGCGATTGCGATAATCCCGAATGGCTTCCAACAGGCGCAGCGTTCCCATTCCCACGGCATCAACTGTATATTCCGGACAGTCAAAACTAACACGAACATGGGATTGAGCGCCCAAATTATAAATTTCTGTAGGCTTGACTTCCTCTAGAATGCGGCGCAAGGTGACGCCATCCGTCAAGTCCCCGTAGTGTAGAAATAATCGGGCATTCTGATTGTGCGGATCAACGTAGATATGGTCAATGCGATCGGTGTTAAATGTGGAAGTTCGCCGGACAATTCCATGAACTTCGTAGCCTTTCTCCAGTAATAACTCACTCAAGTAAGAACCGTCTTGACCGGTTATACCTGTAATCAGCGCTTGTTTGGGTTGCGTCATCCTTAAATCGTCCTGTGATGCGTATGGGCAACAGTGGCAGTAGGTGCTTGCCAGAAACGTGTTAATATCCCGACCCGGTTTTGGGATATAGGAAATTATTCCTTACATTACCTTAAAATTTCTGGCATTGATCGACTTTTTATTTAATGTATTATCTGTCTAGCCTAGCATGGGAGTCTGATTTGCCGCCGTCGTTACGTCCGGCTGTTGGTTCATTCGGCGTACTTCGGGCAATGGTCATTGTCGAGTTTGAGCCGAGAGGTTTAATTTGAGATTAATCCTCCCATGCTCTCCTAAGCTTAACTTGTCAGTAAGCCCCATTATTCTTTGGAGAAATTATCACGCCAATTGTTTTCACAATTAACCATAAGTCCAGCCAAAAATTGCAGTAATTGACGTAATAAACATCGATTTGTACTCGACGTTTATAGGGAATATCATTCCGTCCTGAGACTTGCCATAGTCCGGTAATTCCTGGTCTAATTGTCAAAATTTTATCGATGTGACGCCCGTACTTATGCAGTTCCTCCGGGACTAATGGTCGAGGACCCACTACACTCATATCTCCTTTCAAAACGTTCCAAAATTGCGGAAACTCATCCAAGCTCGTATAGCGCAAGACTTTGCCAATTAAGGTTATTCTGGGGTCTTGCTTCAGCTTGAAATTCGCTTCAAACTCATAACGAATAGAGGTTGATTCCGTCATCATTTCTAGCAACATTTCATCCGCATTTTCCACCATGGTTCTGAATTTAATGCAGCTAAACGGTTTATAATCTTTACCGATTCGCTCCTGAACATAAAAAATAGGACCTGGTGAACTGATAGCGATTAGGATGGCTAAGAGCAGGTAAATCGGAAAAAACAACGTAAGAACCGATAGAGAAAATACGACATCGAACAGCCGCTTGGCAAAAATTCCGTCTAAGCGATATCGAGACAGACCTTTGGGTCTACTGCGTGGAGCGCGGGGCTGGACACCACGCTTCACGAACGCTCGCAACGTCTTGACGGAGATAAGTTGGCTTTGGGCAGTCATCTTACTCCTTCACTTCACACCACACGTCACGATCATAAAGCCAGAAGCGGTTAGCTAAGGCAATAGCGACCAGGAAACTGGAATTTATGACTCTTTCATCGTGACAGGTGGTCTCGATAGCAGCCATCCAGAAACGTCAAGTAGCGATCGCTAAAAACAGTTGGCGCAAATTGAGCTGCGTTTAATTGTATCTGTTCGGGACTAAAAGCAGTAGCTTGTGCTTCAAAGGCTTCCACCGCCTCCATCAAAGCCCTGGGACTTTGGTCTAGAAAAAACAGACCCGTACCCTTATCCGGATGTTTCCGGATATCCCGAACGGTTTCCAAGGCGCCACCAGCACCATAGGCGATGATTGGTGTACCACAAGCTTGAGCTTCCACTAGGGCAATGCCAAAATCTTCACAGGCAGCATAAACAAATGCCTTCGCCTGTGCCATATACTCCTCAACCACGCGATCGGCACAAAAGCCGAGCACTTGTACGTTGGGTTTAGCCAGATGGCGCAGCGCCTGCAATTGAGGTCCAGAGCCAATAACAACCAAAGGATATCCCAGTTGATTGAACGCCTCCACGATTAACGTCACTTGCTTGTAACTAACCAATCGAGAAACTGTCAAGTAAAAATCTGACTTTTGAGCCAAAAAAGGAAACCGTTCAATATGAACTGGAGGATAAATCACCTGTGCCTCTCGCCTGTAGCAGCGCCAGATCCGTCGTGCTGTATGGCGGGAGTTGGCAATAAAATAATCCACGCGGTTCGCTGAGATGACATCCCATTGACGCAACCGATGCAGCAGATACCGGGTAATTGACCCAGGTAATCCTCGTCCCATAGCACTGCTGTTGAGGTAGTCAAAGGTCAAATCCCAAGCGTAGCGCATGGGTGTATGGCAGTAGCAGATGTGTAGCTGTTGGGGACGGGTGAGAACACCTTTGGCAACAGCATGGGAGGAGGAGAGGATCACATCGTAATCCCGCAAGTCTAGCTGTTCAATGGCTAAGGGCAGCAGGGGTAAATATTTTTGCACCCCCTTGCTAGCCAAGGGAAAATGCTGTAAAAAGGTCGTGCCAATCCGGCGTCCAAACAAATAACTTTGGGGATTGGTTGATTCAAAATCAATCAAAGCATACAAATCAGCCTCAACGGACTTGAGGATTTCTTGAACCACCAGTTCAGAACCACCCGTTGCTTTGGGAGTCAGCCACTCATGCACCAAGGCGTACTTCAAGAATTGTTACCCCCCAATCCGTCGTTGCTTATCTTCATTCGTCTTATGTAAAGGTTTGAGAACTATTTACATCAGATTCATAAGTTATAAGTCATTCGTTTATGCCATTTGACTCAGCCAATCGAGAATTAAGGAATTAACCATCTCTGGCTTCTCATCGTGAGGACAATGACCCGCCTGCGGAATGGCAAAAAACTCCACATCTTTCTCCATCTGGCGCTGCTGCTGGTAAATCGCCGCCCCATTAATCGGTGTCCAAGGGTCATTTTCTCCCCACAGAACCAGTAGAGGACGTTTTAGCTTGGGTAATAATTCTCTCGGCGCAGGACCAGGAGGACCAGTCAATACCGAAGCAAACACCTGTTGGGCGCCCGGATCACAGGAGGGTTGGTATAGTAAATCGACTAATTCTTCTGTAATCGCTTGGGGATCACAGTAAACCTGACGCAGGGTGTTGCGAATCCGGTTTTTTTGGCGAATGCGGTTAAATAAAAATGGTCCAACGGTTTTAGAACTGACCAATTTGGTAAAGGTTCCCATGACCAGCCGTAAGGGTAAATTTAACTCATCGGGACGGTGATTTAACCCCCCGGCACAGTTAATTAAAACACCACCAACGGCGATATCCGGGTCTTGGGTAACAACCATTAAACTCAATAGCGCCCCAATGGAGTTGCCAATAAATACTGTTGGTTCTTTAATATGGACTTCCCAGAAGTCTTTGATCTGTTCGATCCATAACTCTAAGCTGTAGTCTAAGCCCGGTTTATCTGAACCACCGAATCCTAACAGGTCAATCGCAAATACCCGATACCCTGCATCCGCCAGCACCGGGATATTCTTTCGCCAATGTCCAATGGATGCACCAAATCCATGAATCAATAATAAGGGTTGACCTGTTCCCTTGACGGTGTATTGAATTGAGTGCCCTTGCCAAGTCCAAAGGTGTTTTTCTAGTGGGTTGTTCTGGATTAACGGTTCTGTAATCACGGCGCTTTGTGAAGTTTCTTTAAGTGATTTTGATCTATAATACCTCTAACTTCCACTATCCGGGAATATTTTCCTTAAGCTGAGCGAGATTTTCTGGACTTAAGGTAAGTTTTACTTCTATTTGTTGCTGCTTATCGCGCAATGTAATTACATAATTTTCCCCCTGATAGTCACTTTCCCACTGAGGATTAGTGATTTCTAGTTTTTGATAGATAACTTCCGGAATTCCCACCCGGATGACTAAATTTTTCTGAGATTGAGGATAAATATAAGCCTGAAGTTGCTGCGTGTCGAGTCCAAGTTTCCAGGGGGTTGTACTGCGTTCTTGATCCGTGTCTGGTTTTTGCCAGTAGAGTGTAATTCCACGAACTTGTGGATTTTGCAGTTTAAATTCTTCATCAAACCGCTGCCATTCCCAGTCAATTTTCTGGACATTTCCACTGGGAGGAATTATTCGCTGTCGCCATGAAACTTTTCGGTTATTCAGGGCTGTCCAAAATTTGCTGATTTTGGCGAGGTTCGCGCCATTTTCGGGATTGTCACTATTTTGTTGCCAAATAATTTGAGGTGTCATTTGTCATTTGTCAGGGAACAGGGAACTCTTAACAGGGAATGGAGAATCAGGAATCGGGAATAAACTATTCAGGCTCATCTAAATGTTCGGCAACGGATTGATACAAGTCGAGAACGTGCTGATCTTGAAGATGATAATAGACCTTTCGACCGCGTTTATGATACCGTACTAATCGCATGGTTCGCAGGGTGCGTAATTGATGGGAGACGGCGGATTCACTCATATCCAGCGCTGCGGCGATGTCACATACGCACAGTTCTGCGATCGCGAGTAGGGAGATGATCCTCAGCCGATTTGTATCCCCTAGGGAACTGAACAACTCTGCCATGCGTTGGGCTTTTTCTGTGTTCAGCATTTTAGGCTGCAATGAACCAATCCGCTGGCTTTCAACACAATGGGGCGGATGGCAATGAGGTGCGTCTGTGTCTGGATTAGCAGAAACGTTTGCCTCTTGCGCTGATAATTGGATTGGCATGTAGTTACTATCCCTTGGCAGTGGAACGGTCTGACTTTATGGTAGCGAACTCTGCGAACCCAGTTCAGGAAGATCAGCGAGATGGGGGAGTCGAGGCGGGTTTAGTCACACCGGTTCAAGCTAAAATGCAGCAAATGTTCATCTGTTTTCGATGTTAACTCTGTTAGGGAAGGAATATTATGGGTGACTTAGGACGCCTGTCTGTGGGAATTATTGGCGCTTCTGGCTATGGGGGCGTGCAATTGATACGCCTATTGATGGATCACCCAGGAGTGGAGGTGGTTTATTTGGGGGGAAGTAGTAGTGCGGGGAAGTCGTTTTCTGAACTCTATCCTCATCTGGGTCATTGTGTGAATTTGACCATAGAGGAGATTGATTTAGATAAAATAGCCAGCCGAACTCAAGTGGTGTTTCTCTCGTTACCCAATGGTTTAGCTTGTCAGATGGCGCCGACGTTGTTGGCGAAAGGCTGTAAGGTGATTGATCTTTCGGCTGACTATCGGTTTAAAAATTTGGATACCTATAAAACCTGGTATGGGGGAGAACGCAATGACCAGGAAACCGTGGCTACAGCGGTTTATGGCTTACCAGAATTGTACCGCGATCGCATCGCTGAGGCGAAACTTGTGGGTTGTCCAGGTTGTTATGTTACCACCAGCCTCTTGGCACTTGCACCGTTGCTCAAACAAGGGTTAATTCTGCCCGATACGGCGATTATTGATGCTAAATCGGGTACATCGGGGGCGGGGCGCACGGCGAAAACCAACCTCTTACTCGCTGAAGCAGATAGTTCTGTATCGCCTTATGGAGTCGCCCGTCATCGCCATACCCCGGAAATTGAGCAGATTTGTAGTAATTTAGCGGGTCATGAGGTGATGGTGCAGTTTACCCCCCATCTGATGCCGATGGTGCGCGGTCTTCTGGCTACAGTTTATGCTACCTTGCGTGACCCTGGACTGGTGCGAGAAGATTTGGCAACTATTTATAGCGCATTCTATCGCGCTTCTCCTTTTGTGCGAATATTGCCTAGTGGTACTTATCCTCAAACTAAGTGGGCGTGTGGGACGAATATGTGTTACATCAGCGTTGAAGTTGATCCGCGTACTGACCGGGTGATTGTTATGTCAGTTACTGATAACTTGATTAAAGGTCAAGCTGGTCAAGCGATTCAATGTTTGAATCTGATGATGGGTTGGCAAGAAACATTGGGATTACCTTCGTTGAGTTTTTATCCTTAGATGAGAAGCCGGGGTGCAAAGGTGCGGGGGCGGGTTTAGTCACTTATGGGAAGGAAATGATAGTCGTCAAACCCGCCCCTACACAATCAAAACTCCCCAAATCACCAATCTCCAGATAGAGGTTGGAGACAATTTTTTTTGCTAAAGTGGCGGACACGGAGAGTCCGAAAAATCAATCGCCCGCTAGGTCAGTAATCGCTCATAGAGGGTGTGATATTGGTTTCGTGAGGGTGCTAGGAAGCTTTAAGTCATTTTTTTTGCTTATATAGGGGGGTGTTTCAGATGTAGTCTGCTATGTCTTTGGGGAAAAAATTCTCCCCTTTCTGATTGGATTGAACCAGGCTTAGGTGCTTACCATGAAATTCCCGTTCCGTCAACGTTCGCAGTCATCTCCAGTAATTCCCCCTGAACCGGAAAAGGGTTTGGGTACATTTGGGGGTGTTTATACACCGTCACTCCTGACGATTCTGGGTGTAATCATGTACCTGCGATTCGGTTGGGTTGTGGGGAATGTGGGTTTATTGGGGACGCTGATGATTGTCACCCTGTCTACGGCGATTACGTTTATTACCTCACTCTCAATTTGTGCGATCGCAACTGATCGGGTGGTGAAGGCTGGGGGCGCGTATTTCATGATTAGTCGTTCTCTGGGGATTGAAACAGGCGGCGCGGTGGGGATTCCCCTTTACTTTGCCCAGGCGATATCTGTGGCGCTGTATACAATTGGTTTTGCTGAGAGTGTTGCGCTGACGTTTCCGGAATTAAATCAACGGCTGACAGCGATTGTGACAACTATCCTGGTGGCAATTCTGGCGATCGCCTCTGCCCAAATTGCGATTAAGGCACAATACTTTATTATGGCAGCGATCGCGCTGTCTTTAATTTGTTTGGTCTTTGGTCATCCCGTTGACCCGAATACTCAGATTGAACTGTGGGGGGCGAAGCCGCAAAACTCTGAACCCTTCTGGACTGTCTTTGCTGTCTTCTTTCCCGCCGTAACTGGGATTATGGCAGGGGTGAATATGTCGGGGGATTTACGCAACCCTAGCCGTTCCATTCCCATCGGTACCCTGGCGGCGGTGGGTACGGGTTATATCATTTATATGGCATTACCCGTGATTTTAGCGATGCGGGCGGATGCTCTCACCTTAATCGAAAACCCCTTAATTATGGAGAAAATGTCTCTGTGGGGTCCTTCGGTTTTACTAGGGGTTTGGGGGGCGACGCTATCGAGTGCCATTGGCAGTATTCTCGGTGCGCCCAGGGTGATGCAGGCGCTGGCGCGGGATGGCATTTTACCTCGGTGGCTGAAGTTTCTGGGGACAGGTTCCGGATCAGAAGATGAACCCCGTATTGCGACGGTGGTTACATTGGGCTTAGTTTTAGTCGCCGTCGCCGTGGGGGATCTTAACCTCATCGCCCCGGTTTTGAGTATGTTCTTTCTCACCACCTATTTGGTGTTGAATGTAGCAGCGGGGATTGAAACCTTTTTACGTAGCCCCTCCTTTCGCCCCTCCTTCCGGGTGCATTGGTTCATATCCCTGCTAGGGGCGATAGGCTGTTTATGGGTGATGTTCTTACTCAATGCCATAGCGACGTTCATGGCAGCGATTATTGTATTGAGTGTTTATATTTGGTTAGAACGGCGGGAATTAGAAAGTGCTTGGGGTGATGTGCGTCAGGGAATCTGGATGGCGCTGGTACGCACGGGAATTACTCGCCTGGATTATACCCCCGATACGAAAAACTGGCGTCCTCATATTCTGGTATTTTCTGGGGCGCCGACTCGTCGTTGGCATTTAGTTGAATTTGCGGCAAATTTAACCCACAAACGCAGCTTATTTACCGTCGCTAGTGTGATTCCTAGTGGTTCCCGTGATCCAGCCAAGCAATTGGAAATGGAAGCCACGATTCGGGAGTATTTAGAGAAGCGGGGGGTGCAAGGCTTAGCCCGTTTAATTTCCGCCCCTGATCCGTTTATTGGTGCAGAACGATTAGTGGAGGCGTATGGAATTGGTCCATTAGTTCCCAATACAATTCTGTTAGGCGATAGTGAAGAATCCACTCGTCGCGGTAGTTATTGCCAGATGATCGCCAACCTACACCAAGCCCGCCGCAATGTGGTGATATTAAGGGATGTAGAGGAACGGGGATTTGGTCGGCGTCAGCAGATTGATCTGTGGTGGGGCGGTTTACAGGCAAACGGTGGTTTAATGTTAATTTTGGCGTACCTGTTGCGGACGAGTCTGGAATGGCGCGGTGCGGAAATTAACCTCAAATTAGTCGTCGCTAATGCAGCCGCCGCCAAAGCGACGCGGACGAATTTGGAAGAGCTAACTCAACAACTACGGATTGGGGCGCGATCGCAAGTGCTGGAGGCGAAGGGACGCCCCTTTCCGGAAATCCTGCGCCGTTCTTCCCAAAGTGCGGATTTAGTGTTCTTGGGTATGGCGAAACCTATGGATGATTACACCAGTTATTACGAACGCTTGCAAGATTTGGCGACGGGATTACCGACAACGGTATTTGTTTTAGCAGAACCCGATTTTGCCTTCTCGGAAGTGTTACAGGAAGGCGTGTAGGGGTTTGGTGACCAAACCCCTACTGAAAACCAAGACGAGTAAGCCTTTCACCTCCATCCCCTAATCCCCATCCCCCCTAACCCCCCTTTGAAAGGGGGGAATGGGATTTAATACTCGCGAGAGGGGGCATAGTTGACAAAAAAGCAATTTAATGATACGTAACAGTTTAATGATAGATGGAGTGTCGGGTGTGGAGAAGAATTGCACCCCTATATAGGACTAAATTTTCTGGCGATCGCTTCCCTCTTGGGTCATTCCTCAACTCCAAACTCATCAACTTATATAACAGATATGACAACGGTACTGAATTTAGAGCCAATTACCACGCTGACACGGGAACAATTTTTTCAACTGTGTCAGGCGAATCCAGATGTACCGCTAGAACGTTCATCAACGGGAGAATTGATTATCGTGACACCTATCGGGGGTGAAGGTGGCAGACGTGAGGCAAATTTGATCATTAAGGTGGGGATTTGGAACGAACAAACTCAATTAGGTGTAGTGTTTAGTTCTCAAACTGTGTTTAGTTTACCTGGAGGGGGCGATCGCTCTCCGGATGTAGCTTGGGTAGAATTAAGCCGATGGCAAGGATTGACTCAGGAGGAACAGGAAGGATTTCCGCCAATTTGCCCGGATTTCGTGATCGAGTTGCGTTCTCGCACGGATAGATTAAAGCCACTCCAGAACAAAATGCTGGAGTATTTGGCGAGTGGATTGCGGTTAGGTTGGCTGATTAATCGTAAGGATCGGCAGGTGGAAATTTATCGCCAGGGACAAGAGGTGGAAGTGATAAGAATGCCTGTAGTGTTGTCGGGGGAGGATGTTTTGCCCGGATTCACATTAGAGGTGAAGTGAACCAGATTGTGGGCGCATGTAGGGGTTTGGTCACCAAACCCCTATTTGGTCACCAAACCCCTATTTGGTCACCAAACCCCTATTTGGTCACCAAACCCCTATTTGGTCACCAAACCCCTATTTGGTCACCAAACCCCTATT
>NZ_JAVKEW010000175.1:0-9364 GCF_040226375.1 Coleofasciculus sp. G2-EDA-02
TCCAGGGTTTTTCTCTGGAACTCTAAGAAGACGAGCAAAACGAAGGGACGCGGCTTTAGTTCGTCCCGTAGTATCCTCTTAGAATCCCCCGCGTCCCTTCACTTCGTTCGAGGGCAAGTTTAACCGGGGGAGAAGTCAATCCCAGACAGCTAGAGGATACTCCTTAAGCGCCACGCTAGCTACAGGATTGATGGTTCACCGTATCCTGAGAACCGTGGTGTACTCAAACCAAAACTGATTACCGCTCTTAGTATTCAGGGCTGAGGTGGAGCCAAGATGCAATCCCCAGCTTCAACGAAGTGACGCCTCAAGGCGCAACGGAGTAAGTTGGGGTAGTTGAAAAACTCGAATTCATTATTTTTTCTGCGCCTGATAGGTCAAAAACTGTTGAAAAGCTCCCACCGTTTCAAAATGGTAAGCGGGCAATAAGGGATTGATGTTAATATCTGTGCGGTAAATGCTGAAAATTATCCAGTTTTGTTGTTCTGTCTGCTGGTCAATAATTTGCTGAATTTGGGGGCGTCCCGTATCCACGAGGGATTGGCATTGACGCTTGAGGAATTCTGGATCAGGGTTGAGAAACTCCAATTGCTTGGGGGTTTGAGTGCAGACTTCATCTTTGAGGTAGGTGCTGAGTTGTTCAACGGCGTACTCCTCATAAGACTCCTTACCCGGATTCGTCAACGCTAGTCCAACTCCTAGCACAACTAACGCCGTTCCACCCAAGACTGTAATAATTTTTAATGATTTCATGTCACTCAGTCAAGCTTCCATTGGTTATGACTTTCCCCTCTAGCTTATGAGTTCCGGTAAATTACCAATAAATACTGGTGCAACTCCCAGACTTGATGCTATACTAATAAACCGTATGGCGAGCGTAGCCAAGAGGTTAAGGCAGTGGATTGTGGTTCCACCATTCGTGGGTTCGAGTCCCATCGTTCGCCCTTAATATGGCAGCAGGGAAGTAAATTTTCCCTAATATTGCCTTAGTTTAAGTCGAAAAAATCCTGATACTGCAATATATCCTGATACGGCAATATTGTTATCACGGAGTCTTGGTTAACTTGTGCCTATCGAAGTTTACCCGAATTACCCGTCAGAAAGTATTTATAGAAACCGAAGTGCGTAGAGACGTTGCATGCAACGTCTCTACTGTGAAATCATAGCTACTCCTGTAGCCAACGGGCAGCGTCTTTGGCATGGTACGTAAGAATTAAATCAGCGCCCGATCGCTTAAATCCGGTCAAGGTTTCCATCACCACCTTTTGTTCGTCAATCCAGCCGTTGAGGGCAGCCGCTTTGACCATCGAATATTCACCCGATACATTGTACGCGGCAACTGGTAAATTTGTGGCTTCCTTCACCCGCCAAATAATATCCATATACGCCAGCGCTGGCTTAATCATCAGCATATCTGCCCCCTCCGCCATATCCAGTTCTATTTCCTTGAGGGCTTCGCGGCTATTGGCGGGGTCCATTTGATAGGTGCGGCGATCGCCAAATTGTGGCGCTGATTCTGCGGCATCCCGAAAGGGTCCATAATAAGCAGAGGCATACTTCGCCGCATAAGACAGAATCGGTGTCTCCTGGAATCCAGCTTCATCCAATCCCGTCCGAATTGCCTGAACAAAACCATCCATCATCCCCGATGGGGCAATAATATCCGCCCCAGCTTTGGCTTGAGAAACGGCGGTTTTCTTTAGCAGTTCTAAGGTGGGATCGTTGAGAACCCGCCCGCTTAAATCACCGACTTCGAGATACCCACAATGTCCATGACTGGTGTATTCACACAAACAGGTATCGGCAATAATCACCAAGTCTGGCACCGCTTCTTTAACGACTGTTGCGGCTTTCTGGACAATGCCACAATCATGCCATGCGCCAGTGGCTTCCACATCTTTATTATCAGGAATGCCAAATAGAATAATCGATGGAATACCAAGATCGTAAACTTCCTTAGCCTCTTCCACAATTTTGTCTACCGATAACTGGTAGACTCCCGGCATAGATTTGACTTCTTGGGCGATTCCCTCACCGGGTACAGCAAACAAGGGGTAGATGAGATCGCTAGTGGTAACAATGTGTTCACGCACCATGCGACGCAACTGGGTGGTTTGGCGGAGACGGCGAGGACGATGAATAGGAAACATAGGTTAAGATTTGAAAAGACGGATTAACCGAAAATTTTTAGACTAGAAGACTATTGTAGAACGAGCCTTCCCCTAGGGATAGCCATCATCGCGATCGCGCCGTTCGTAGTGAGCGCTTACTTCGCTTGACGCATCAAACATTCCAGTCGGTTGAGTTGAATGGATAAAATGCCTTATCTGTCAAGCTTTTGATCGGCTTATCACCCGTTCAGCTTTAATGATTATACAAGGTGAATTTAGGATCTAACCAAATAATCCGAAAAATATCCTTAATGCGATAACCTACCATTGGAGCTTTTCCCGAAAATCGTAGGGCAATAAAAAAGTCGATATCTTCCGTAATATGCTTAGGAATTGAAGCTTTTATGCTAGTTCTCGCAATCTTTTCTGCACCCAATCCATGCCGATCTGCTGCCCAAATTTGTCGCCAAGTCATTTGACTTCGTTTTCTCAGAGCCTTAGCCAGATCAGCCTGCTCATCCCTAGTACATTTATCCAGACCGTAGTCATCCTCTAAATACCGAAGACAAAAAACAGGATGAAAGTCATCGTAATTTAAAATCTTGTTCGATGAAGGTTCTGCAATCCTGCCTTTTACTTTAGACTGATTTGGCAAAGGGTTTTTGATTCTATTTTTATTACCTTTACCCATCAATCTTCAACAATCTGACTCTTAAAATAGTCACTCATTAATTCATGAGTAATGGTTTGATTTAGTCCTGTATTCATCCAAGGTTTTTCTTGATGAGTAAGATTGGCTAAAACAGTACCAGTATATTTACCAAACACGCTATAAACTTCATCAATTAAATTCTTTATTTCTGGCGAAATTATTTCAGGATTGAAATTTTCAGGATCGGGTAAAGGATTACGCGAATATCCCTTATAGGCGTGATAAATTTCTTCGACTACTGGACCATACTGCCATGCCTTAATTTCTTCTCGAAAAAGAGGCTGATCAAACAAAGCCAAATGAAACCCTTGGGCATAATACAGTAATTTTTGCAGTTTTAAATTCGTCATCATGCCGTCCTCTTCAAGATTGGCATAGTGAATGAAATATTTAGCTATATCCGAAGCTTGATACATGGTGAAGCTCCTAAAGATGACTGACCTTTAAATCTATTGTCGCATTTTTCGGACTCAATTAGGTTGAAGAATCCTTATATGAGAGGTGAGGTTTTCCGAAGAAACCTAATCCAATCAGGAATACAACCTAACCGACTATCGCTCTCTGGAGCGGAAGGCATCGCCTTTACGGGCGCGACAGCTAGCGGTTTGGACGATCAAATCAATCAGGCGATCGCGTTTTTTCCAGCGCATTGCCCGCCGACTCGCATCCATCCCATGTTCAGCAATCATATCTTTAAGTTGTTCAACCTTGAGTTGCTGCAACTGTTGGCGTAAGTATTGCTCCCCCTGCTGGTGATAGAGTTCAACGGGATCAAAAACACTCGTACATCGTTTGGTGCGGTGCTTTTTCGAGGGAGCTTGACATTTTGTCGATAAGATTTGAAATAATGAATCAATCTCTTGGGCAAAGTCGGGATCATGTTGGTATTTGGTCAAAGTTGCCTGGGTATCAGGAAGAATTTCTTCCAGGAGTTTGATCAATGCTGTAAGTTGGTCAAGGCTCATTGAATTTCTCCACGTTCAACTGGAGTGATACGGCTTATTTTTGAGAATTTGACTAGCCGCAATTCTGATCTCTTTTGCCAAATTTAGATATTGTTCAAACTGACCCGCATATCCCCATTTTTGTCGCAAGGTTGAGAATTTGTCGGGAGCATTGAATTCAACAGTTTCAGCAATTTGTTGCTTGTGGGGAATTTGGGTTTCAAAGACACGGGCATCTTTACTATATCGACGTAAATCCTTAATCACGCGATCGTGAAGTGTCATACCAGCATTGTATTTACAGATGACAATGCCTAAGGGAACAATAGATTCAGCGATTGTTTCGGAAAACTCATGAATGGTTTTGGTGATTTGGGGAATTCCATAAGTTGAGAGAATATCTGGAATGGTGGGAATGATATAACCATGGGAAATTCGTAATCCATTGAGTGTAACAATACCCAAATTAGGAGGGCAGTCGATGAGAATATAATCATAGGGCTCAATTACAGAGCGAATTCCGCGCCGCAAAATGTTAATTGGACTGGCGGCATAAAACCGTCCAGCGGGAATAGTCGCTAACCTATCTTGCACATTGATTAGATCTAAACTTGAAGGGAGCAAGTCTAAACTGGTTAAATCTTTGACATTAGAAACTTGGTGTTGTAAGGCTTTATGCAGATTAAACTTAGGGTATTCTGGCGCGATCGCATCTAGGAAAAGTTGGGCTAATGTGTGATGATTTTCATTAAGTTCCTCCCATCTTTCTTCACCAATTAACATTAATGTGGCATTAGTTTGAGGATCAAGATCAATGACCAAAACTTTGCGATGAAATACCCCAGCCAACATCTCAGCAACGGCGACGGTGGTTGTTGTTTTCCCCACACCTCCCTTGAAATTAATAAATGAAATTATAATTGCCACAAATCCACTCCAGTCTCTAGATTGAGCGGGTTAAAAAGTTGTTGGATTAAGACTTGGCGTTGGAGAGAAAAATTGAGTAAGTTCATGGGTTGCGATCGCGTCACATTTGGTAGTAGAGAATAAAACCAAAGATTATTCATTGTTAGTTATTTGGAAGACAGGTTCTGCCAATTCATAACAATTCTTAGGCTGACCCGATCACGTTTGTCGCATTATGGGCTAGCCTGTTCCTGCCGAGAAGCTTATGGTAGTGGTAATCACCCTTCTACTTTCCAAGGTAACAAGCTAACATCAGGGTACGCCATGCTCACAAACAAAGAGACGGCGGCAAACCCTTTTCCCCTCAAGGATAGGACAAGAGAGATTCCCCTCAGAACCAATGTTGCGATCGCGCCCAATCCAATCCTCTCCTTGCCCGTCAGAGCCAACCAAACCGATTCGATTATCGGCGGCTTACAAAGTATAGCCGTTGCAAATGGGTTGGAACTTATGCAGGATGATCAAAACCTAGACAACGCCAGATTTATCCAAATATTACCAGGCATCATTTTTCTATGGCAAAGAAATGGATGATGACGAGACTGAACATACCTGTGTGGTATTATTGGTGCATGAATTCCCCCTTTTGTCCCCCTTTATCCCCCTTTTGTCCCCCTTTATCCCCCTTCCGTCCCCCTTTATCCCCCTTCCGTCCCCCTTTATCCCCCTTCCGTCCCCCTTTATCCCCCTTCCGTCCCCCTTTTTAAGGGGGATACCAGCGGATGCTTCGCGTTTATTGCACGGGGTAAACCAGCGGATGCTTCGCGTTTATTGCACGGGGTAAACCAGCGGATGCTTCGCGTTTATTGCACGGGGGAAGCCAGAGGATGCGGGAGCTTTTTATTCCATGGGGGAAGCCAGATATTGCTTCGGGTTATAAACTCATTCATTTAGTTTTATTGTATGTCTAAATAGATGCCAATAACTCTTAAACAAAACTGGAACCAAGTCGGTTATAAAATTAGTAATCATTTTTTTAACCTAGTTGGGCATCTTTTGGTTAAAGAGTGGAATCCGAAACTGCTTGGCTTATCCAAACTACCCATCCACTCAATTATCGACGTGGGAGCAAATGACGGTCAATTCTCTCGGAAAATGTGCCGTATTTTTCCCGACGCTCATCTTTATTCATTTGAACCTTTACCTGACCCATTCAAAAAACTAGAACAATGGGGAAAACAACAAAAAAAGAACGTCAAAGTTTTCAATATGGCATTAGGAGATTCTATTAAAACTATTGAAATCAATAATCATTTATATTTTAATCAATCGTCTTCTATCCTACAGACTACTCAACTCTGTGAACGCATTTACCCAATGCTAAAAAAGCAACAAACGATTCTCGTGCAACAGTCAACCTTAGATCAAGAAATTTCGTCACTGCCAACACCTCTTACGCCTGATATACTTATTAAGTTGGATGTACAAGGCTATGAAGACAGGGTGATCCGAGGGGGTATTGAAACCTTTAAACAGGCTAGAGCTTGTATTGTCGAAATTTCGTTAGATATACTTTACCAAGAACAAGCTGATTTCAAAGATATTTTTTTGATGCTCGATCAACTAGGATATTGTTATGCTGGGAATCTAGATCAAGTTCAAGGGAAAGATGGTCATGTACGCTATTTTAACGCTGTTTTTATCAAAAACAATTAGCCGGAAATAATTATGCACGTTGAAGCTTGCTGCCAAGACTTGTTAGGACAAGTGTTACCCCTTATTGATCCCACAAGAGAGGGTATTTGTATTGACGTAGGAGTGGGAACCTTTGCTTTTTATTGTGAACGGTTTTCTCTACTGGGATTTAAGACAGTTGCGGTTGAACCACTACCTGTCAAAAAATTACAGAATCTATGCCAACGTTATAACATTGACTTAATTAAAGGTTGTCTTTCAGATATCAATGGCGATCAAACCTTATATATGGGTAAATTTATCGGTTTATTTAATCATAATTTTAATTCTTTATCAGCCGATTGGTTTGGTTCTTCCAAAAATATAAAACAAGTTAAGTCTGTAACTCTATCTAGTTTACTATCCAGTATCAATGCTGAAAAAGTTACTTGTCTTAAACTTGATATTGAAGGATGGGAATCTAAAATTATTAAACAGTTTCATGAGTTGTCACCCTTTCTACTACCACGAGTGGTCATGTTTGAATATGGCGGTGGCACCAGTAAAAAAAATGGAAAAGGAGGATGGTCACCTACATTTATTAATGCCACATTAGAATGTTTAAGTGTTTTGAAACAATGCGGTTATGGTTTGAGTGTGATGGTTGATTATGCTTATTCAACAAAAGAAACTATTTTTGACTTACAATCCTCTACTTTAGACATCAATGAAATCATTCCGACTCATTCAATTTATGGAAACATTATTAGTTTTCACAACTGGAATTATCCCGAAGAAAAAATTACCCAAATCTGTTCCCCTTATTATGGTGGAGTTGTACATCGGTTGTTGACCACAATTTTTTCCCGATCGCTGACTTGAAATTGATGCCTCGCCCGTCCGGTAGATCCCCGACTTCAGAATCAAATTCATTCAGGCAATCAGGCTTTTAACCAAGAAATCGGAGATATTGAGCTTTAGGTTTTAAGTTGCACAGATGATCCTTTGAATCTCTTGGGCGGTAGCCGGAGCGAGGAGAACACCGTTGCGATAGTGACCCGTTGCCAGTAAAACATTATCATAACCCGATAGTTTACCAATAACCGGAGCTGGCTGTCCTTCTGGACGAGGACGTTTACCCAACCAAGTGCGAACCACTGTAGCTTGAGCTAAAGCAGGACAAAAGGCGATCGCATCTTGTTTCACTTGTTCAAGTAACCCAGGTTCTGCAACCACTTCGCCGCGATGAGGAAACTCCACCGTTGCACCCACCCAATAATCGCCGCCACCAATTGGCACAATATGCACATCATCCCCTGTAATCACAGGCTGGAAATCCGGATTACCGATTGTATCCCCTAGGCGTAATTGTAACGCTTGACCGAGAACGGGTTTCAGCGTAATTGCAGACGATTGATCCGGTGGGGATAGCAGAAAATTGACCAATTGTGCCGAACCTAATCCCGCCGCAATCACCAGCCAATCCACTGTCAAGGTTTCCCTGTGTGTGTGAATTTGCGCTGCATACCGCCGATTGGAACCATTGACAGGCATCGATTCCACCCCTTCAACACCAACGCCAAACTTAAACGTCACCCCCTTCTGTTGGGCGGCGGCGACTAAGGCATGGGTGAGGGCGGTGGGTTCGACTTGTCTGTCATCGGGAGAATAAATCGCACCGATAATCTTCTCAGGATTAAGCTGAGGACAGTGGGATTGAACTTGAGCCGCACTCCAAATTTCCAATTGCCATCCTTGAGATTGGCGAATTTTGACTAAATTCTGCCAAGAGTCTAAATCGCCGTTCTCAAACCTCAGCATCAAGATGCCTTGACGGTTAAAGGGAATGTGATGCCCAGTCAATATTTCTAATTCTGGAATCAGGGTTTCATAGCGCTGCATACTGGCTTGGCGCAACTGCCATGTTCTCCCCTTAACCTTTTGACTAATCACACCCATCAAAACACCCAATGCTGCCCCGGTTGATCCTTTGGCGGGGGGTTGTCGATCCAGCACAGTCACCTGTAGCCCCGAAACGCTACTTAGTTCGTATGCGATCGCAGCACCAACAATCCCACAGCCAATGATGGCAACATGACTCATTCAGGCAACTCCGGCTGCATTACTAGCATCAGGAATCAGCTTCAAAAACCGATCAAAGTCGATTAACGCCTCTTGATAATTTTTGATGGCAAGTTCATAGTTGCGGCTTTGAGAGGCGGTGTCAATTTTCTGCAAATGTTCAAACAAGTCGTTTGCCGCTTCACTGGCTGCCTTTTGTTCTTGGGGAAGCAGTTGGCGCGTCAGATAACTCATGGTTTGCCGCAAGCTGCCCAATGGACCATGAATATAAGTGGCAACATTTACCCAATCGCGATTGTTAATTCTCGTTTTCAGAACAGGCATTTTTTCTCGCACTTCCCAGAGGCTAGACACCGTGCGCTGAATCTGCTCAACCTGCTGAGTGGTGTAAGCTGGAGGCGGTGTCGTTGCGGCAGGACTACCGCAGCTTACTAAACATGTGGTCACCAGTGCTAGCATTAATGCCAGAATAGAGCGATAACGTCTCATCAGCATGAGTTTCCTCGGATACAACTTTTATATAGACAAACAAATAGGTTGAATGATAGCTCAACCCAAAGTCTAATTCAGTGTAACTCAAGGTATTATAGGGGTTAAGAAGTGACGTCCCCAGTGCCGCCCTAGGGGACGGTGTGGGGCTTTTCGGCGAAGAAAGCTAAAAAACCAAACCGTTCCGAAAAACCTATGCAGATCTAGTCAGAGCTAGGCATATCTGTACACAGTCGGAACGTGCAGACTAAGACTCATCGCAGTCTACGTTAGACAGGTCACGACACCTTGATATGAACGCCAGTATCATGCTCTGTCGAATTCAGTTAAGCAATCAGTGAACAGGTTTATAGCTGTAGTGCTGAATTCGTCAAAAGCCCGTCTAACATTGTCGAGGCAAACTTTACTTAACAATAAGGTTGACAGAAGATGTCAAATTACGCTTT
>NZ_JAVKEW010000176.1:0-41340 GCF_040226375.1 Coleofasciculus sp. G2-EDA-02
AAGCAAAATCTAGGGGAGGGCATCCCCAAAGTAAAGCTGTAGGAGTTGGAGCCTCTACGCAACAGGAGCGCAAGCCTGGTAGAGCAAGTTTTGACGTTGAATACAGAATCCCACGCGCTCTATCGCCGTGGGAGTGTCAAAGCTTCCTAATTTAGCCTGTACTACACCTATGGACAAGATTTGTCCATATAACCATCAGCACTCATCCACCCGACTTTCGTCAGACAACCAATGACAAATGACAAATGACTCTTCAAGCAATTTGACTTTCTGCTAAAAAACTAAAGTTTTTTCGTGGTTTTGCTCCCAGCGTTGAATAGCCTGGAGAACCTCTCGTAATAAATAGCCAGAACCACAGGCGACATAATCAACAATATATTCAGATTCCAGACTGAGAGACTCCAGAGAAGTGCCGCGAAAATCAACCAGATAACCGCCGGCTGATTTTAAAATTGGATAGGCGAGTAAATTATAATTTCCTGAAGCATGACGACATTCGACCAGAAAATCAGCAGCGCCTCGGGCGATTTCACAAAACTCCATGGCTGAGTTATCGATTGAGCGAATATCCCTACAGTATAACCACAAGGGGAAACTGCCGCTCAATTTTTCTTTAGCACGATGATAGCCTGGATGTAAGTATGCGATCGCGTCGTTTAGTGAAACTTGAGAGTGACAGTAAATTTTACTATAGTCTTGAGTGTGGGCGCTTCTGAAATAGGCAGTGTTCTGGGTTCCATAGTAGCAGTCTCCGGTACGTAATCCTCGTACATACGCAAAGTCTAGATCCCCTAAGGTTACGTCGGATGATTTTGCCGCGATCGCAATAACGAAAGACGGATCGCCGACTTGACGTAGCCAGTTTGATGCTCCATCAATCGGATCGACAAATATAGAGTAGCCAGCGTGAGGGTTTCGCTTAGGGTGTTCTCCGGCGAGATAAAGGTTGATGGGATAGTCGGCTAAACAAGAACGGATAATTTCACCAGCTTGGCGATTAATTTCATGTTTGGCTTTGCTATCTATTATTGACTGATTTTGGTAGGGGAGTTTGTCTAAAAAAGTCGCTAAATTTTTGGCAATTTCTGAACAGATGGGTAAATAATCCATAATTCCAGAACTCCTCTGGGGAAATCTACACCCTTAATGTTTCCCGGTAATACGCCATATTACCTCAACATACGGGCATAAATTCAGTAAAAATGTACTACAGGCAACTGATCAACTTAGTCTGACTGGGAACAGTTGGCAGATTAAATAGGCGCTCTAGTTCTTGGATAGGTTGACGACAAGTCGTATCGAGGTTGGGCATTTCCTGCCTACAGTGCGAGCAGAACCAGTAGAGACGATGGTGGCTAATGTGCCGTAGTAAGGGATGGGAGCAGCAGGGACAGGTATTCATGAATCTTGTCAGATTTTTTTTGATGTTTTTTTATTTATAAGTATCATTTTTACCTAAAGTTCTTTACTAAACCTTGATCAGTATCTCTGAGAAGTTGTGATAATAAAGCCCCAAAAATGTGATTCATTTTACAGGAATTGGGTGATCAGCATCATATTGAAGTGGTATCAAATCTAATTGTCTGGAATTTAGACTACCGACATGGCACATCTTAATTGTGAGTTGAGAACCGGAAGCCGTCTTCCCTAGCGGAGTCACACCCGCTATTAACTGAGCAGTGAAGATCTTGGGGGTGTAATGAAACTCCAGCTTGTCAAGAATACGTCTGGCTTCAGCCGGGATAAATGCTTTGTAAAGAGATGCTCCAATGTGGGGGACTTTGTTTGTGTAGCAGCGATTTCAATCGCCATGGCAACCGGTAAGTAAGGTACAATTCTTACTCAAGTTTTTTTGATAACCGCCAGTTATGTCTACCCAAAACTCTACCCCTCTCACCATCTCAGACGCTCAAGCACTCCTCAACCCCTTCAATTGCATCTCCGTTCAACCTGTGGTTTCAGATTCCGAAAAAGAGAAGCTGCGGCAAGCCTTAGCGTTACTTGCCGAGCATTCAGATTATCAAATCTTTGGTATTTGTGCGGATACAGCGGCTCAGGGTTTATCGGCGCTCAAAGCCTATACTCAAGCTTTAGGATATCAACCGAATCTTGACCTGACTCCGATTGAGGGAGCGGTTTATATCAAATACAACGGCAATTCAGGATTGTGTTACATCGATTCCTATACGGGTGAGCATCGAGGTGTTTTAGTATCCTGCCAATCTTCCTTTGAAGGGGGTATTAATGAAATGTATGGTCATCTACCCCTCGATTTATTTGAATCGTTAGATTAATCCTTTATTTGTATTAACCTTGTAGAGACGTTGCCGGCAACGTCTCTACAGTTCTCAGCGAGGCAATTGGTACTTAAAGTCGCGTTTTCCTTGGTAGTTGGTTAAATCTGCCAGTTCTTCCAAACTCTGAACCCCAGGGTACAACTGACCATTGATTTCCCAAGTCGGATATCCTTGTATTCCCGCTGCTTGGCAAACTTGAGGCTGAGGATTTTCACCAGCCGGATGACACTCGATATAATCGATTTGGCTAAAGGCTTCCTTGCCAAACAACTGCTTTTGATCAAAGCAGTGGGGACAAGTATACGCACCATATTCTTTAGCACCCACGGCTGTCAGATGACGAGCCAGTTCTATTTCCGCTTCGCCAGAGGTTGTGGTTACTTTCCAGCCGTAAGGAGCTTGAGGCGCACCCGATGCTGTAGGAATTACGCCACCGTCTGCACCGGCAGTCGTTGTCGATTGGCTACTCATGCCATAAACGCCCAATGTGCCAATCAACGCTACCATACCGACAACAATGCCAGTGAAAAACAGTTGTCCCACATCTTCCCACTCACGCCCAATTATCGTCAGCACGAATAAGGCGATTGAGCAGAAGGCGGATACGAGGCAATAGATACAAAACGCCTTAATTACAAAGGACATGAGATAGACGAGGTAGCCGCTGAAAACAACCATTGCGGTTGAGCCAGCAAACATCAGCAGCCAACTCCAATCGTCTACTTGTCGGCGAAAGTCTTTGTTATCCGATGATTTAACAAGTTGGGGCGCAAAGGCAAATACCGCGATCGCAGTATAGGCTAAAAAGCCAAATAAGCTCAGTGGTATGCCCAAAAGCCAAGCATAACTACTACTTAAGACAGCTTGACAGTTGATTACATCGCCTGTGGGACATACGGCTTCTTTAAATACCCCTGTTTCCACTAGGGTGAGATAAGCAGTATCTAAAGCACCAAGAATCGCGATCGCACCAATGATTGGGCGGGACTGGCGATGAATCCAGGGAGCAGAACGTCGGCGTCTCATAATTTGTCTATCAGCACTAACAATTTCGGGAATAAGCGAGAAATTTATGGCTCACTCCTACTATGAATGTAACTTGACCGAAGGCATGGGTTGCGGCGACGCTTTCGTGTTAACACTACGTCGTGCCGCTTCCACAAATTGACTGACGCGAATCGGGTCAATGGGTTGCTCAATACGCCCCCGTCGCTTCAGGGAACTGGAGACAATCACACCGTCTGCGGCTTGCATTAAGGTGGGAATATTTTCCCAGTTGGCGCCACTACCGATAAAAACAGGAGTTCCATTGGCGGCGGCTGAGGCTAATTCTAAGTCTTCTAGACTCGGAGGACTACCCGTTGCCCATCCGGAGAGGATGACGCCATCGGCTAAACCCCGTTCAATGGTTTCTTGTACGGCTGTGGTCAAATTCGGTGATCCCAAGGGGCGTCCATGCTTAACCAAGACATCGGCTAAAATTTTCACATCACTACCGAGTTCCCGGCGATACCGCAACAGTTCATAAGCTTGTCCTTCGATCAATCCTTGATCCGTTGCCATGACGCCGGTGAGAACATTGACCCGGATAAACTGGGCGCGGACACAACTGGCGATCGCGATCGCGCTTTTGGCATCATTGCGTAAAACGTTGATCCCCAGCGGTAAGGTTACTAAATTCATCAGCCGTCCGACAATTAAAGTCATCGCACTGACGACGGCGGGATCAACCTGGTTTTTCGTGAAGGGAGCATCAAAAAAGTTCTCCACGATCACACCATCGACTCCCCCTGATGCCAGCGCTGTCGCCTCTTGTTCGGCTCGATCAATCACCGCTTTTAAACTCCCCCCCCAACGGGGAGAAGTCGGCAAGGGCAACAGATGCACAACGCCAATAATTGGATTGGGTGTCTTGAAAATTTGTTGTAAGTTCACGTATCTACCTGAAAACCGTTCACAAGAATTTGACCAAAAATAATGGGATTTAAGCCCCGTCCTTATAGGAGGGCTTTTGTCCTATAATTGTAGTGGTTGAAACCCCCACCTAAGTTTGCCGTCGATATACCACCGATAAAGGTGTTAAACCGAGCCTGAACCAGCAATAGGAAAGATCGAAGGAACCCGGGTTTTAATCCAACTTGGAGACAAAGGAAAGTATTGTTTGATGCTATGAAGCGATCCATCATGTAATCGCGGCAGGGCATTCCGAGACTAAAAACGGACGTGGAGAGAGTTTAAGACCTCATTAGAGGCTGTTTTTGTCGTAGCGTCATTGATGCCACCGTTAGATGGGGTTACGTAAGCCGACGCTCGCTAATAGTCGCCCTTCCCCTAGTCAAGCGTTAAGTTTAGATAAAATAGCCGAGCGTATTGCGTATATTAATAAAATTTTATATAAATAAGTAACGGGGTTAAACTAGAGCATCCAAAGAACATCCGTACTACTACTAATGGAGCAAGGGTAAACTCTAAGGCTATACCCCTATCAATCCAGTAACGCTGGGTAAAAACGTGAGCAGGATTCAATCAACCTGCACTCTGTATGGGTTTTCTCCAGGGAGTTGACAGGTAACTGTTCACGGCTCAGTGCTTACGGATACGAGTGCTTATAACAGAGCGCAACTCTACTCCTCTAGTGCAGATTGTAGTAATAACCGCATGGGCAACAAGCCAATCATTGCCATTTCTCATTTAGGCTGTGAAAAAAATCGTATTGATACAGAGCATATCCTGGGTCTGCTGGTTAAAGCAGGCTACCCAGTCGATAGCAACGAAGATTTAGCCGAATATGTTATTGTGAATACCTGTAGCTTCATAGAGGCAGCGCGGAAAGAATCCGTTCGCACCCTAGTTGAGCTAGCTGAAGCCGATAAGAAAATTGTTATTGCTGGCTGCATGGCACAACATTTCCAAGAGGAATTGTTGCTGCAATTGCCGGAAGCTGTAGCTGTAGTGGGAACAGGTGATTATCAGAACATCGTCGAAGTGATAGAACGGGTGGAAGCCGGAGAACGGGTCAAAGCCGTCTCAGCCGAACCCACGTATATTGCCGATGAAACAACGCCGCGCTATCGGACAACCTCAGAAGGAGTCGCTTACCTGCGGGTAGCAGAAGGATGTAACTATCGGTGCGCCTTCTGCATTATTCCGTATCTGAGGGGAAACCAGCGATCGCGCACAATAGAATCGATTGTGGCAGAAGCTGAACAATTGGCATCCCAAGGAGTGCAGGAATTAATCCTCATTTCCCAAATCACGACCAACTATGGCGTAGATCTGTACGGAGAACCAAAGTTAGCTGAACTATTACGGGCATTGGGTAAGGTGGACATCCCTTGGATTCGGATGCACTATGCCTACCCAACAGGTTTAACTGAGCCAGTAATTGCCGCAATTCAGGAGACTCCTAATGTTCTGCCTTACTTGGATTTACCCCTACAGCATTCCCATCCAGAAATCCTGCGTGCCATGAACCGTCCTTGGCAGGGGCGAGTGAATGATCAAATTATTGATCGCATTAAAGCCGCCCTGCCGAATGCGGTACTGAGGACAACCTTTATCGTAGGGTTTCCGGGTGAGACACAGCAGCAGTTTAACCATTTGCTGCAATTTGTCCAGCATCATGAGTTTGACCATGTTGGTGTGTTTACTTTTTCTCCGGAAGAGGGTACACCAGCTTATAACTTGCCCAATCCAGTCCCCAAAGCCGTCATGGAGGAGCGTCGCCAGACGCTGATGGCAGCTCAACAGCCGATTGCGTTGAAACGAAACCAAGGTGAAGTGGGCAAGATCGTTGACGTTCTGATTGAGCAAGAGAACCCCTCAACCGGGGAACGGATCGGTCGCTCAGCTCGATTTGCCCCTGAGGTCGATGGATTAGTCTACGTCCAAGGCGAAGCCCCCTTGGGGACCATCGTGGAAGTAGAAATCACCGATGCTGGCATCTATGACCTCTATGGTTCTGTAGTCCCTAGTCCACTGTCAGTTGTCCTTTGACTTGAGTCGATTAAGGGTGAGGGAGAATGGCAATTGCTAAATACCTAACCTAGACTCCTGATAACTGACCACTGATCTTAACCATCAATAAAAACTCACAACAAACGCTTGCATTATGACCCTTTCATTCAATACTCTGGGCTTATCTGAAGAACGCATCCATCAACTTGAAACATTAGGTTTTGATACACCAACAGAGATTCAATCTCAAGCCATTCCGGAACTGTTGGCAGGGCGAGATGTGGTCGCTCAATCTCAAACGGGTACAGGGAAAACCGCTGCCTTTTCCCTGCCTATCTTAGAACAGATAGATCCCCATGTCCGAGGTGTACAAGCCCTGATTCTTGCGCCGACGCGGGAATTAGCGCGACAAGTCGCCGATGCTATTCGGGATTTCACAGGTACTCGTCGTGTCGGTATCCTCACCGTGTATGGGGGGCAAGCCATTGATCGCCAAATTCGCATGTTGCAACGCGGTGTACAAATGGTTGTAGGTACGCCAGGACGAGTGATCGATTTGTTAGATCGGGGAGATCTCAAATTAGATCAAGTCAAATGGGTGGTATTAGATGAAGCCGATGAAATGTTGAGCATGGGCTTTATCGATGATGTGAAGAAAATCCTCAAGCAAGCCCCCAGTGAACGCCAAACTGCCTGTTTTTCGGCAACAATGCCTGGGGCAATTCGGGATTTAATCAATAATTTCCTCAAATCTCCGGTGACGGTAACGGTTGAGCAACCTAAAGCTACCCCAGCACGGATTGAGCAGCGGGTTTATATGATCCCCCGTGGCTGCTCAAAAGCTAAAGCCCTACAGCCAATTCTGGCACTTGAAGACCCAGAAGCTGCGTTAATTTTTGTGCGGACGCGGCGGGCAGCAGCAGAACTGACCAGTCAGTTACAAGCTGCCGGTCATAGTGTTGATGAGTATCATGGCGACCTCAGCCAAAGCCAACGAGAGCGCTTATTGTACCGATTCCGCCAGAGTCAGGTGCGCTGGGTGGTGGCAACGGATATTGCCGCACGGGGTCTGGATGTGGATCATCTTACCCATGTGATTAATTACGATTTACCTGATCAGGTGGAAAGTTATATTCACCGGATTGGTCGTACCGGTCGTGCGGGTAAAACAGGAATAGCGATTTCCTTGATTCAACCCTTTGAACGGCGCAAACTGCACCAAATTGAACGAAAAGTCCGGCAGAACTTACAAGTGTCTCGGATTCCGACGCGATCGCAAATCGAAGCGCGGCGCTTGGAAAAACTGCAAGATCAGTTACGAGAGGCACTCGCCGGAGAACGTATGGCATCATTCCTGCCCATCGTGCGGGAGTTAAGCGAAGAATACGACCCCCACGCCATCGCCGCCGCCGCGTTGCAAATGGTCTATGACCACACGCAACCGGAGTTAGCTGCTGTCGAGGTTGAGTACAAGGTCGAACGTCCGAAAGTGATAAAGCGTGGTAATAAGAAATCCAAAGAATCGGTAACTCAAAACCGTTCTCGGTAATTGATTGAGTTCATCCCATGACCAAGAGGCGTGGGATGAATTTGTCTGATGTCTTATGTCGAAGAGTTCTTGCACTTAGTTAGGGCGGGTTTAGTAACATCTAAGTGGCAAGCCGCGATAATAGTTAAACCCGCCCCTACAGACGTGCCATGGTACGTCTGAACACTTAAAAGTTTTTTTTCGGTCATTACCATGACTCTGTCTGCTACCAACACCCCTCAAACAAAAGAGACTTTTGCCCAGTCTTGTCAATGGTCAGGTCTAATTGAAACCTATCGGTCTTATTTACCTGTCACCGCATCAACTCCAGTGGTGACTCTTTTGGAGGGAAATACACCTCTGATCCCCACTCCTGCCCTTTCTGAAGCGGTGGGTAAGGGAGTTAAGGTATTTGTCAAATATGATGGTCTTAACCCGACAGGTAGCTTTAAAGATCGAGGCATGACCATGGCGATTTCTAAGGCAAAGGAAGCTGGGGCGAAAGCCGTTATTTGTGCCAGTACAGGGAATACCTCTGCCTCAGCGGCGGCTTACGCCAGTCGGGGGGATATGCAAGCTTTTGTGTTAATTCCGGATGGGTATGTAGCCCTGGGGAAGTTGGCGCAGGCATTGGTTTATGGGGCGCAGGTATTGGCAATTGAGGGAAATTTTGACGACTGTTTGCAAATTGTGCAGGAGTTAGCCGCAAATTATCCAGTAACGTTGGTTAACTCGGTCAATCCCTATCGGTTGGAAGGTCAAAAAACTGGCGCTTTTGAAATTGTCGATAATTTAGGGAATGCCCCAGATTGGCTGTGTATTCCGGTGGGAAATGCGGGGAATATTACGGCGTACTGGATGGGCTTTTGCCAGTATCATCAAAATGGGTTGTGCGATCGCTTACCTCGGATGATGGGATTCCAGGCGGCAGGGGCGTCGCCGTTGATCCTGGGTGAACCTGTGGCGCATCCGGAAACAATCGCCACCGCGATTCGGATTGGGAATCCGGCAAGTTGGGAGAAAGCTGTCGCGGTAAAACATGCCAGTCAGGGAGAATTTCATAGCGTTACCGATGACGAAATTCTCGAAGCCTATCGCCTCTTGGCATCACAAGAAGGAATATTTTGCGAACCCGCTAGCGCCGCATCAGTGGCGGGGTTATTAAAAGTGAAAGATCAAGTTCCGACGGGAGCAACCGTGGTTTGTGTGTTGACGGGGAATGGGTTAAAAGATCCGGATACGGCTATTCAACACTGCAACAACCAGTTACAGCGAGGAATTAAGCCAACCACAACCGCCGTCGCTGAGGTGATGGGATTAAGTTCTTCAGGTTGGTGAAGTACAGTTTATCCAAGTGATTTTTTCGAGGGAGGAGAAGATTGAGAACCCAGTACCACGTCTCCAGGGCGAGGGGATGGAAAATCGCGCTGGGGTGTCCCTAAGACTACGTTTCCTATGGGATTTCCCGATAAATCTAGCTTTTGCAGGTCAGTTAGTTGAATAATACTTTCCGTTATATCTCTTATCTTATTGTTCCGCAAATCCAGCTTTTGCAGGTTAGTGAGTTGGGTAATACTTTCCGGTATCTCTCTTATCTGATTTCCCCTTAAATCCAGCGATTCCAAATTAGTAAGTTGGGCAATATATTCCGGAATCTTTCTTATCTGATTGTTCGATAAATACAGCAGTTCAAGATTCGCCAGGTTGCCAATGCTTTCCGGTATCTCTCTTATCCGATTTCTCCTTAAATCCAGCGATGTCAGGTTAGTGAGTTGGGCAATACTGTTCGGTATCTCTGTTATCTGATTATTCGATAAAGATAGCCATTGTAGGTTAGTGAGTTGGGTAATACTTTCCGGTATCTCTGTTATCGGATTATTCGATAAAGACAGCCATTGTAGGTTAGTGAGTTGGGTAATCCATTCCGGTATCTCTGTTATCGGATTGTTTGATAAGTACAGAAATTTTAGGTTAGTGAGTTGGGTAATCCATTCCGGTATCTCTGTTATCTGATTGTTCGATAAATACAGCTCTTCCAGATTATTTAGTTGGACAACAATTTCCGGTATTTCTGTAATGCCTTTATTTGATAAATCTAGTTCTATTATCTGATTATTCGCTAAATTCAGCCTTTCTTGGCTAGTGAGTTGGATAATACATCCCGGTATTTCTCTTATCGGATTATTCGATAAATCCAGCCATTGCAGGTTAGTGAGTTGAGTAATACTTTCTGGTATCTCTGTTATCTGATTATTCGACAAATACAGCTCTTCTAGATTAGTGAGTTGGGCAATACTTTCCGGTATCTCTGTTATTTGATTATTCGATAAATACAGCGTTTGCAGGTTAATGAGTTGGGTAATACTTTCTGGTATTTTTGTTATCTGATTATTCGACAAATACAGCAATTTAACGTTAGTGATTCGGGCAATATTTGCAGGTATCTCTCTTATCTGATTTCTCGTTAAATCCAAGCGTCGCAGTTTGGTTATTTGAAAAATTGCGTCTGGAATTTCTGTGATACCTTTATTCGATAAATCTAATTCTGTTATCTGATTATTCGCTAAATTTAGCCTGCCTCGGCTAGTGAGGTGAACCATGCATTCCGGTATCTCTGTTATCTGATTATTCGATACATCCAGCCATTGCAGGTTAGTGAGTTGGCTAATATGTTCTGGTATCTCTGTTATCTGATTATCCGATACATCCAGTTCTTCTAGATTAGTGAGTTGGGCAAGATATTCCGGTATCTCTGTTATCTGATTATTCGATATATCTAGCCATTGCAGATTAGTGAGTTGGGCAAGATATTCTGGTATTTCTGTTATCTGATTATTTGATATATCCAGCCATTGCAGATTAGTGAGTTGACCAAGATATTCTGGTATTTCTGTTATCTGATTATTTGATAAATACAGCGTTTTCAAATTAGAGAGTTGGCGAATATACGGCGGTATCTCTCTTATCTGATTATCTGATAAATACAGCGTTTGCAAGTTAGGGAGTTGGCGAATATACGGCGGTATCTCTCTTATCTGATTATTTGATATATCCAGATATTCCAGGTTAGGGAGTTTACGAATATACGGCGGTATCTCTGTTATTTTATTACTTGATACATCCAGCCATTGCAGGTTAGGGAATTTAGCAATATTCTCCGGTATCTCTGTTATCTGATTTTTAGATAAATCTAGATATCTCAGGGTAGTTAATCTGGTAATTTCGTCGCGAATTTTTGTAATACCTTTCTCTGATAAATCTAGTTGCCATACTCCCTCTTGGGTAGCTTGAGCAATGATTTTGACTAATTCAGCACGAGGGATTCTGATTTTTGTATCACTCGATACTTTTTTGGGTTCAGTCACTTGTTTATTAGTCATTCTGCTATAACCTCAGTCTTACCCGTGAAACCACGGTTTTATATCTGCCTAAAATTAGATAATACTCCCTAGAGCCTCTCTTTTGCTATATTGTTAAATAAACCTCTTAACGCTCTTTATGGTCATTTAGAACAGGTTTATAATATGTAACAAACATCTAAGTATTTCCAGAAAAGTCAAGGGACTAAATCCCCGACTCCTGGCAAAATATAGTGGGGACGATAGGCAAAATGGATTAAATCCTCTTGGCGTGTGACTCCAGACAAAACCAACACCGTCTCGATTTCTGACTCAATCCCGGCAATAATATCTGTATCCATGCGATCGCCAATGATGGCTGTATCCTCGCGACGACAGCCCAACTGCTTCAGAGCATGGCGCATCATTAAGGGATTCGGCTTCCCGACAAAATAGGCTTTCGCCCCCGTCGCCAGTTCCAACGGTGCAATTAATGCCCCTGTCGCGGGGACAATTCCTTTCTCACTCGGTCCTGTTAAGTCGGGATTTGTGCCAATTAGTTTTGCTCCTTTAATCATCAACTGCGCCGCATGTTCTAACTTCTCAAAGCTATAACTGCGCGTCTCGCCCACCACCACATAATCTGGGTTGGTATCATTCATCGAAAACCCAGCATTATACAGCGCATTTGTCAACCCCGCTTCCCCAATCACAAAGGCACTTCCTCCGGGACATTGTTGAGCCAAAAATGCAGCCGTCGCCAAGGCGCTAGTGTAGAAATGTTCTTCGGGGACTTCGACGCCTAACCGCTTCAACTTCTCCCGCAACTCCCTAGGCGATCGCTCGCTACTATTGGTGAGGAACAGAAATAGCTTTCTCGACGCCTTCAACCAGTCCAAAAATGCCTCCACTCCTGGCAGTAAGCGGTTGCCGTGGTAAATCACGCCATCCATATCACAGATAAATGCCTGTTTGCCGCGTAGCTCATTCATCTACTACAAGTCTTAAAAATCCTGGACTCGATATCACCCCGTCAACCTAAAAACTAAAGATGGTTCGCATCAATCCCACCCAAAGGGTATCATTATTTGCATTATGTTCAGGATTGGTAATCATCACCAAGCCGGGAGTGATAAAAATTCGATCACTCAGGGGATAAATATAGGATAATTCAAAATGTAACGAGGTATCCTGATCTTCTCGCTCAACAATATCATTATGGGTCACTTTCGGCGGCATCCCCACCACAAAATTTAATTGACTGCCTAATTTCCCCACATCCAGCACAGCCAGTGTAATTGCCCAACTCCAGATCTCGGCATCGGCGCCGGATGAACCACTCAAACCACTCACAATCGGTGAAGCTTCTGCATGTGCCTGAAAGTAGCTCAGCCAACCACCGAGAATCATCTGATCGTTTAACTTGTAGGTTGATTGTAAGCCCAAAGCGTTGGAAGAAGTAGCGGTACTTCCACCAAAAGGTAACTGAGCCAATTGACTGCCCTTAGACGCCGTTATATTAACCGTTGAACCCGGTTCAGGGGCATAATAACGACCATAGGTTAACGCCATGCTAAACTCGTCTGATGGGGTAAACGTTACCTGACCTAAAGCGGTATATTGACCCTGGAAAAGTCCCTCATCTGGATTACTACCCGACGTGGTTAAATAGGTTACCCCAGCCGCAAGTTCATCGGTAAATTGGTAGTAGGCTACGGTTCCTGCACCAAAGGCAAAGGAGTAAATCGGGCTTTCAGCACCAAAATTTGAAATAGAAGAAACCGGATTCAGCGCCGGAAAAATCCGAGTCGGAAAATCAGCCGCTGGCGTGATCGCCACGATTCCGCGATCGCCGAGGGGGTATTCGTAAAATAGGGTGCCGATGATCACATCATTGCCCGTATTCACCGCACCAATCAGACGAGTCATATCGGTTCCCGTCACGCTACTGCCCAAATTATTCCCATTCCCGGCGAGAATCCCGGTTCGCAATCGATCTCTACCCGTAAAGCTAGTATCCAAACTCAGACTGACAAGGGATGAGAGGGTGAGGGTGTCATCCAAGTCTTCTGAGGGATTTTCGCCCCCAGGAACCGCTTGGCGATCGCCAAACGCCCCCGCTATATTAAAATTGACACCACCGCGTAGAATTGTTGTCGTACTGAATGTCTGATCCTCAAGACGCACAACTGCTGCATCTAGGATATCTAGTTCCGTGATTACTGTCTCTAATTCTGTCGCAAAATCGGCTTGTAACCGTTGCAGAGTGGCTAAGTCTTCTTGGTTAATCCTATTGGCGTTGGCGTCAGCAATTAACCCCTCCATCCGGCTCAAACAAAGGTTAAGTGTCGCCGCAAATTCATAACGGGTTAACGCCCGATTACCCTCAAAGGTTTGGTCGGTTGAACCTCTTAAACAACGGTATTTTTCCACCAAACTACGCAGTGCCTCATAGGCCCAATCCCTAGGACTCACATCGCGCAATTCACTCACCGACGTGATTTGAGCCAGGGGGGAATCCGGTTGGCTATCGTCTTCAAAGGGCAATTCAAGTGTTGAGGGTGTCGGCGGATCAGCGAAGGGCAGATCAATCGGCTCGGCTTGTGCTGAAACTGGGGATATAATTAGGAGATTATAACCCAGTAGGGCTGATATTACTGCCAATAGCGCACTCTGTTTGTTCATAATTTTTCCTTTAGTCCTCCTCATCCCCAACCCAAGTTTTTTATCTGACGTTTCACTGCCTATTTTTGACCCTTCGCGACTATCTAGGTAAACCGGGCGCGTATTCCTGCATCACCTTCCAGGGAACTTGGCGTTTGTGTAGGGGCGGGTTTTACGACTATCTTTTTTGTTGCACCCAGATGTAGCTCGCGCCCGCCCCGAATTTCCCCGTTTCCCCGGTTTTTTCCCCGGAAAAGCCAGGTTTTTAATAGGGGCGAACCTTCAATTCTGTATTTACCGTTTCGATCACCTTTTGAGCGACATCTTCGGGAATTCTCGTGTATTCTAGCTCTTGATTAAACTCTTGTCCCCGCGTCATGATCCATCTCAACAAGTCTTGAGTGTCTTGGACAAGGGTTTGATTCGGATATCTTTTATAAATAAGTAGCCAGGTTAAACTGACTAACGGATAACCATCCTCTGGATCATTAATATTCTCCGTAGTAAAATCCGGGTTAAACGTGACATTTTCCAGAGCTTTCTTGGTTTCTGCCAACGTCGGTTTAACATAACGTCCCGCTTGATTTTCCAGCAGAGCCACAGGCAGATTATTCCTCTGAGCAACACCCGCTTGAACATACCCAATTGCCCCATCAATGCGCCGCACCTCTGCCGCCACGCCACTATCCTGGGGACGCGCCGCGAAAATATCAAATCCCCAATCGGGTTCTCGGCTGGCTTCTATCTTCCCCCCACTAATTTTATTTAAGTATTTCGTCAAGACAAAGGTAGCACCGCTACTGTCCGAGCGAACAATCACTTGAATTTCTTTATTCGGAAAGCGGGGATTTACCTGTTTCCAATTGCCAATTTGACCCGTGAAAATCTTGGCAAGTTGTTCGCGAGAGAGTTTAATATTCGTGGGGACATCTTGAAGATTATAAACAATAGCCACAGCCCCTCCCCCAGTCGGCACCATTAGCAATCCATCTTCCACTTGATTTTCCTCAATCGGAGTGGGAATTAACGTGGTTGCCCCAAAGTCTACGGCTCGCTCCATAAATTTGCGAATGCCACCGCCACTGCCAATGGCTGTGTATTCAATACTGTTGCCGGTTTCCTTTTCGTATTCGACGCTATAGCGTTGGTAAAGGGGTTGAGGAAACGAAGCCCCAAACCCTTTAAGAACTTGAGCAGAAACAGAAATTGTCGTGAAAGGAATAGTCGTTGCGGTTAATGCCACAGCTAGAACTTTCGACCAATTCGTGAATGTAAACGTCTTCATAAATCTCTGGCGTCGTGCTGAACAGTTTCTCACCGAAGTCGGTTGATATAACTCAACCCAACTCTATTAAATTCTGTAAATACTCCTCAAATCCTTAGCAATGACAAATGACAAAGGACAAATGACGATCCCCAGTCTTTAACTTTAATTTTTTCCACCAACTTAGGAACGCTGTAGTTGATGAATAGTGATTTGCTTCGTATCAGCCGAAATTTCAAACCAGAAATCATTATCCAGAACAATTTCATAGACAAATTCCCCGAGACGGGTACTGCGCCACGTACTGACAATGGAGGCGTTTGGTTCCCACCGTTTTAGCGCTTTGATCACATCTTCCGGAACCGCACTGCGCTCAATTTCTTCGTCCACCTCAACAATTTGTCCATTGGGAGTCGCATCAGCCCAGAATTCAAAGCCTTGCTGGTTTTGACCTCTTAATTCATAAACAATAGACCCATCCGGCTTCATTTCAATGTTTGCCGCTGTGGGTTCAGCACCTGTCACTGTTCGCACCGCCGCCATAACTGGAAGGGGTACGTCCTCAAGAGCTATTTCTCGTTCGATTCCGCCAAAGGTTTGGGCGAGTAAAATAGTTTGGGGATTAGGGATAGATTGAGCCTTTGCCTCACCCAGATTCATGGAGGAGGTAAGAATAGCTATTCCTGTCGCTATCACGATTCTATACTTAGTCGTTGTACTGAAAATCATTAAATTTTTCGTTTTCTCTTTTTCTTTCAATCTTTAGTAAATACACAACGGAGATCATTTTGTCAAGTCATAAGTCTCTTAAAGAAAGTTTTAGCCTTGATATATTCACAATAAATTTAATTTGTCAATAAAGCGGCTCTAATGACAAATGAAATTCCTCTAAGACCTGGTTGATCCATGTTCTGGATTGAAGCAGGGCTTTTTAATCATCATTGTCTTAACCGCAGTGCGGCTTGATACTCTCAGATTACAGAAAATTGGCTATCTTGGACTAGATGTTTACAGACCAGGAAAGGTTGAGGTTTTTTGCCATGAGGGAATTTAGAACCCTGTTTGCCAATATGGGTTAACGCTGACTACCCTAGACGTACCACTGAGCAAGCGTTTTTGAGGCAAACGACTCTCTAAGACGAGTGCCACAACTGCACCACTCAATCGGGCTTGCACTCGATCCTAATTCAGCTTGATTCTAATCCCAAACAGTAAAACTGTAGTTGTGGTGTCAGGGTGCTGTCAGAATGTCTGGGGAGTAAACCTGTCTTTGATGATCAAATAGCCTTCGTTAAAGCCATCCACAATAATACACACTTGAGATCGACCTATGGAAACTCGCAAACGGATTGGTCTACTCACCAGTGGCGGTGACTGTCCCGGATTAAACGCGGTCATTCGCGCTGCCGTTAGACATGCTACTCTGAGTTATGATTGGGAAGTTTTAGGTATTCCCTACGCCACCCAAGGTTTATTGGAAGGCAAATCAGTCTCACTGAATGTTCACGGTCTTGACAATCGGGGAATCGACCCACTCCTGAGTACTGGTGGTACTATCCTCGGTTCAATTAACAAAGGGGATACTGAGGCTCAAGCCGATCAGATTATCGCTGGTTATCAGAAATTAGGTCTAGACGCCCTGATTGTCATTGGTGGCGACGGGAGTCTGGCGATTATGAACCAGCTTGCCCATCAAGGGGGTATGAATATCGTGGGAGTCCCCAAGACGATTGATAATGATGTGGCTTTCACGAATCTAGCCGTTGGTTTCGATACGGCGGTTAATACCATTGTTGATGCCTTATCTCGTCTCTCTTACACGGCGGCTAGTCACGATCGCGTCATGGTGGTTGAGGTGATGGGGCGCGAAGCCGGACATTTAGCCCTGAATGCAGGCATTGCTGGCGGTGCTGATGTGATCCTGATTCCGGAAATTCCCTATTCAATTAGCGGAGTTTGTCAACATATTACTGAACTTCGCGATCGCTGGAATCGCCGCTTTGCGATCGTTGTTGTGGCTGAGGGGGCGAAAACCCTTGAGGGTCAAGAACGATACTACACAGACGCCCTGGGTGAGATCCGATTACGGGGTATCGGAGATTATGTGGCTGACCAGATTTCTCACTGTAGCGGGAACACGATTGAAGCACGAGTAACCGTTTTAGGTCACGTTCAACGGGGTGGTGCGCCCTCTGCTTTAGATCGCTTGCTTGCCACCTCCTTTGGTAAAACGGCTGTAGACTTAATTGCCAAAGATGACTATCAAAAAATGGTCGCTTGGCAAAATGGAATAGTCGTCAGCATTCCCATTGATGATGTGACTAGCAAAAGTCCGATTTTAGTTGATCGCCATCACCCCCTAGTGGAAACAGCTAGAGCCCTCGACACCTATATTGGAGAGTTTTAGGTAACGACCAAGGACGGCGGTAAGACAAACTCTGGAGCATTTTTACATGAGGTTAAACTTATCCCAAAAAACTACCGCCGTCCCCCAACAAACCCTATAAAAATGAATTATGAATTATGCATTATGCATCTGAATTCCCTTTCCCTCACCCCAGGCGTGCGCCCTCTAAAACCCGGTACGCCAGTTCAACCCGGGTAAATCCAGACAACTGGGCGACATTGAAGATAATCGGCGTGCGATCGCAAATGCCATTGTACACCGGGTAAATGGTACGCGCTCGATGATGGGCGATGGGCGCACACCGTGCGCCCCTACAAACGGGACTTTTGAATCAAACCCAAATGACCAGTGGCGAATGACAAATAACAATTAAACACGATTTTCTGGAGCCAGAGTGCAGGGTTGACTCGGATCACCCGTTTCGATTTGGATCGTCGGATGTTCAATGCCAAACTGGTCATGCAGATGCTGGGATACCCTCACTAAAAAATCATCACCGGGATACCCTTTCGGTATCACCAGATGAGCCGTTAACGCTATTTCTGTGGTACTCATCGCCCAGATGTGCAGATCATGGACTTGAGCCACCTCAGGGAGTTCAGTCAAGTACGTGCGAATAGCAAGGGGTTCAATCCCTTCGGGAACCGCATCCAGAGCTAACTTCAGCGACTCCCGAAACAGTTGCCAAGTATTCACCACCACAACCGTAACAATAATTAAACTGACAGCCGGGTCGAACCACAGCCAACCCGTAATCAAAATCGCAATACCCGCCAGCACTACCCCCACAGAAACCAGCGCATCCGCCGCCATGTGCAAAAAAGCACCGCGAATGTTCATATCTTCTTTGCGACCTGACATGAACAGGAGTGCTGTAATGGTATTAATCACCACCCCAACAAAGGCAACCCCAATCACAACACCACCGGGTACAGATTGAGGATTAAAGAACTTACTAATCGCTTCCCACGCCACTGCACCCATCGCCACCAGGACAAGGGTAGCATTTAAAAGAGCCGCCAAAATCGAGGAACGACGGAAGCCGTAGGTATAGCGCTGGGTTGGGGAACGCTGGGACAGCAGACTCGCACCCCACGCCAGAATCAAGCCTAAGACATCACTGAGATTGTGACCTGCATCCGCCAGTAACGCCAGGGAATTGTAGAAGATACCCGCAGCGGCTTCAACCATGACAAACCCACCATTGAGAATTAAACCAATGGCAAAAGCGCGATTGTAGTTGAAGGATTCGTGATCGTGATTGTGGGACATGCACTTAGTCGTTCAAAACGCTTTGAGCAACCGGTTCGATTTTTTCATTGGCTTTCCCCCCTTTCACTTTACCCTGGTGATGGTGGGGAGATGCTTTATGGTGATCTAAGATAAATATTTATGAAAAAATGTTACAAAGCTTAGTAAAATAACATTATCCGTTAAGTAAGTATTTTTTCTCATCGCCAATGATAGCAAATTCATTTCCCTGGCTGAGTGCGATCGCCCTCCTACCGCTCGTTGCCTCTCTTGCCATTCCCCTACTGCCAGATAAGGGGGGTAAAACGGTGCGATGGTATGCCCTCAGTGTTGCGATCGCGGACTTTCTATTAATGCTGTACACCTTTTGGCAGCATTACGACGCCAGCAATGCCACATTTCAACTCACCGAAAAGTATACCTGGATACCTCAATTAGGTCTGAGTTGGGCTGTTTCCGTGGATGGACTGTCACTCCCCCTCGTGCTTCTGGCTGGATTAGTGACAACGCTTTCCATTTTCGCCGCTTGGCAAGTCGATCACAAGCCTCGCCTCTTCTATTTTTTAATGCTGGTGCTATATTCGGCACAAATCGGCGTCTTCATCGCCCAAGACATTCTGCTCCTATTTATTATGTGGGAACTGGAACTCGTTCCCGTTTATCTCCTCGTCTCGATTTGGGGGGGACAGAAGCGTCAATACGCCGCGACCAAATTCTTACTCTATACTGCCGCCGCTTCTATATTTATTTTGGTAGCTGGGTTAGCCATGGCACTCTATGGCGAGGGTACAATCAGCTTTGATATGGTTGAACTGGGTATCAAAGATTACCCCTTAGCTTTAGAACTCCTACTGTATGCCGGATTGTTAATCGCCTTTGGTGTTAAATTAGCAATCTTCCCCTTACACACCTGGCTTCCTGATGCTCATGGTGAAGCCTCTGCACCTGTATCCATGATTTTAGCTGGGGTACTCCTGAAAATGGGCGGATATGGATTAATTCGCCTGAATTTAGAGATACTCTCCGATGCTCATGTTTACTTTGCCCCAATTTTGGCGATGCTGGGGGTTATCAATATTATCTATGGCGGATTGAATTCTTTTGCTCAGCCGAATATGAAGCGGCGTCTTGCTTTTTCCTCTGTGTCTCACATGGGGTTTGTCCTACTTGGGATAGCCTCGTTCACGGACTTAGGCATCAGTGGCGCAATGTTGCAAATGATTTCCCACGGCTTAATTGCCGCCGTGCTATTCTTCCTGGCTGGGGTTACTTATGATCGTACCCACACCCTAGCCTTAAATAGTATGGGTGGTATTGGTCAGGTTATGCCCAAGGTATTTGCCCTGTTTACCGCCGCCGCGATGGCATCAATTGCCCTTCCGGGAATGAGTGGTTTTGCTAGTGAACTTTCTGTCTTTGTCGGTGTGACAACCAGCGATATTTATAGCTCAACCTTCCGCACAGTGACTGTCTTCCTCTCGGCGTTGGGATTGATTCTTACACCCATCTATCTCCTCTCTCTACTCAGACAAGTATTTTACGGAGCAGGCATTGCCCCAACCTGTGATATTGATAATGCCAACTTTGAGAATAAGGAAGAAGAAGGCGCGGTTTGCTTTGGTACGGATTGTGTTTTGCCTTCTAATGCCGTCTACACCGATGCTCAACCACGGGAAGTGTTTATTGCCGCTTGCTTTTTAGTGTTAATTTTGGGTATTGGGTTCTATCCTAAACTCGCCACCCAGCTTTATGATGCCAAGACAGTAGCGGTGAACACGCATCTACGAGAAGCTTATTTCCAAGTCGCTCAAGACAAGCCCCAGATTTATGCCCAAGGATTTTTAGTGCCTCAAATTCAGGAACCTGTAGCAACGGTTTCCTATAATCGCTAGTTTCTCGAATTTTCTCGGAAATTGCCGGCAATATTCTGTAGGGGCGCACCGATGTGCGCCCCAACCATGTCATAAATTCAATAGCTAGGTTCTACAACAACGAAAAAAGTCTATGTGGCTTTAGCCTGGAGGGGTCAAACCTGTCTCAACTCATATATTGCACTATTCTTATCAACCGTAGGAGGTTTGAATATTTGGGCTACTATAAATAAAACTTTTAGATTTGAGGTTTGAGTTTTAATTTTATAAAGATAATGGGATGTAGGGCTGGCAGAATAAGTCCTTGGCAAATCATTATTTGACAGGGTTTTCGGGTTGTAGTATGGTATATAGCGTTAATATATTATGGTATTTTTATTGTCAATTTTCACTAAGAAGCGCTTCAATGCCTTAAGGGATGGTTCATCCTTTCTCCCTAACGTCGGAAAAACTCAAATACTACAAATATACTTAATTACCTAATTGCTCGGACTCGCTCAGGGGGATATTTGACAAAAAAGCTGTTTCATGCATCTGACAGACAATTCAATTCCCTAGATGGGTTTTTGGGCGCACATCGGTGCGCCCCTACGGATGATAAATTTTTAAGGGCGATCGCACTACAAGAAGGGTAATCGCTTAACGCCCGGAAAACCTTGATACACCGAGATAACCGTGGTACGTGCAAATAACGGAGGTGCGATCGCGGCTTGCCAGTTATACTATATGGCTCGATGAGATAAAAAACCCCAGCAAGAATCCTAAAATTGTCGAGAAAACCACGGAATTACCTGCCAATTCGTAAGCTTCCGGCATCATGGTACTAGCAACCATAGCTAAAATTGCGCCGCCAGAAATAGCCTGTGCGATCGCGACAACCACTTCAGAGGTATTGTTTCGTAAATAAAAACCCGCGATCGCACATAAACCACTGAGCATAACGATGCCTATCCATAATCCTAAAATCTGACTCGTTTTCGTTCCCGCTTGTTTCATTCCCGTCGCACTGGATAAGGCTTCGGGAAAGTTAGAAATAAATACCGCTAATAAAAAAGACCAACCCAAATCGCTATTTCCAGAATTCATACCAATAACAGCCGCTTCTGGGATATTATCAATTAAAGTACCAACTAAAATGGCAAACGGTGTGGACTGTTTCACCAAATTTTCCAGGGTCATTTGATCGTCCCGCAGTAATAGATCCAGTTCAACTTGATCCATGACCTGCTGTCGCCACCGATCTAAACGGTGTTCCACAACCAGGCGTGACTCTGTTGCCACTTGCAGGCGTCGGGCTAAGGCGCGACTCAGTGACCAAGCCAGATGGGGCGACCATGTTAGCATACTATTGAAATGTTCTCGGTGTAACTGATACAATTCCATTGGAGTGCGAGCAACCACAGTGGCAGATCGCGGTTCTCCAGTCAGGAGTGCCATCTCACCAAAGACTTCTCCAGGTCCCATTGTACCCAGAACTTTTCGACCCTTTCGCACTTCGGCTTCGCCGTTGACAATCATATAAAAATAGTCACCAGGGGTTCCATCTTCACAGAGTACGTCTCCAGGTTGGGCGTAAATTGGATTGAGATACAGGGCAACTCTTTGCCGTTCTTTGGGTGGTAGGTTTTGCATCACCTCAATGTGGGCGATGCGATTGAGGACATCACTCACCTGATCAGCACCATGTTCAACCAGGTAGCGGCGACTGGATGCGGGTTTACGCAGGAATCCGCCATGTTGGTCGATATAGGATGTCAGGAAAGCAAATAACATTCCCCCTGCCATAAACCCAATTAACAGGGGGACAAAGCCACTGTGACGATAGACAGGAATGGTAATTTCAAACGCGATCGCAGACAATAGTGTACCACTCCCAAATGCCATAATCGTCGCGGACAAGTGGCGACTCGGTTGCCAAAAGACTCCGACACAGGCGCCCAAGGCTAAACTAGACGCGCCCAGAATTCCTTGAAAAAAGGCTGCCGTTGGCATAGGTGGCTTGCAGTTTTTAGGTCAGTTTTAATCCTATCGGAGAAAGGGTATCCCTGAATGTGGGATTGTCTACAAACGTTAAACTGAGGACAGGGGGATAACTATGTTGATTTCTCTTGCAGGCATTAGGTAATAATGATTGAACTCCTAGCCGTACTTTCGGTAGCAGCAGCCGTAGGAATGAGGATCGCTTTGCCTTTGTTGGTGATTGGTTTGTTGCAAAGCGACAACCTCTGGGATCAAATTCCTCTGCTGTCTCGCATTCATCCCTCGGTTTTAGTCGGTATTTTGACCACCTTCTCATTTTTTGAGTTGTTTGCCTCAAAGAAGCTTCTGGGACAGCGAATCTTGCAAATTGTCCAACTCCTGTTTAGTCCTGGGGTTGGGGCAATTATGGGTATTGCTGTCGCCCAGTTTGCCGATATTCCCAGGGAGTTTATTTGGATTTTCGGGACAGTCAGTGGGTTATTGGCATTTGTCCTCCAACTGGTACAAGTTGGCTGGTTTTTTCGCTTGCGCGGTTTACCGTTATGGGTGGTTTTTTGCCAAGATGTTTTATGTGTGGCGTTAGTTATCTTTGCCTTTGATGCGCCTCAACAAGGTGGGTTAATTGCCCTGCTTCTATTGTGGCTAGCGATTCGCAGTTCTCAACAATGGCATCATTTATATGGTAGGCAAAATCGTTCCCAGCGATATCGGCAAGTTTTGTAATCTGTTCAGCTCAAAGGGAACAGGGAATGGGGAATACCGAATTTAAATGCACATCAGTTTAGGCGGAATTGGCAGAATTTCGATATCTCTTCCCTTTCCGCCTAGCTTCATGGTGACGAAGCCTATCTATATAAGTAAAACTTTTCAGTTTGACGTTTACGTTTTAATAGTTTAAAGATAATCAGATTTCGGGCGGGCAGAAAATGCCTCTGGTAAATCCTGATTTGACAAGGGTTTGAGGGTGTAGTATGATATATTTTTATATTGTATTGTGTTATCCTTGTAACCGTTTTTAACCAACTATTCCTGAAACGCCTAGATAATGCGTTATTTGGTTGTCCCTAACGCCGGAAAAATGGAAATACTACAATCAGGTTTCATCACCCAGTTTGATGGACTCATGCAGAGGCATATTTGACAAAAAAGCATTTTCATGCATCTACTCGACTATGGCATCCCGTTAATTGACGTTGATGACGAAGGGGACTCGCGGCAAGACAATGGACTTTATTTTTCCCTGCGTTATCAACCATTTTGAGGTGTCTTCATTGTTTGCTTAGCTTAAGTCAGTGCACCGCCACAACTGGAACCACACCCAGCGGTGCAACCGTAACAATAGGAGGCGGTACGAATTTCGTTAATCATATCTAATGTTCCTGCGGCTAATAGTTTATTCACAGTTAAAGCTTCCCCAGTGCGAGACTTGGCGGGTATCTCTTCCATTTGATTAAAATCGCAGTCGTAAATATTTCCGCGATAATCAATAGAGAGTTCGTTACGGCACATCAAATGTTCCACTGTAGTCGGATTAAAGTTATCTTCCAGAAACTTCAGGTAAGGCGTATACAGCTTTGTTCTTTGCAGGTAAAACTTAGTTCTGCCAACGGGTAAATTCGTAATCGTGAATAACTGGTTAAAGTCAATATCAAAATTATCCTTAAGGAACCGTTTATAATCCTGTTCTAATTTAACTTGATTCGGCGTTAAGGAGAAGTTTTCACTCACAGGTAATGATGGGTTATAGACCAAATCCAGGATTAAATTGGGATTTTTACCATAGCCCAATTGATTCAGCCGTTGAATTGCCCGAATCGAATCATTATAGACCCCTTTTCCCCGCATTTTATCCACATTTTCTTCTAAATAACAGGGAAGGGAGGCGACAACTCTCACCTGATGCTGGGCAAAGTATTCGGGTAAATCCTGGAATCCCGGTTCAAATAAAATGGTTAAATTTGAGCGGACAATCACTTCTTTTTTCGTTGTACGCGCCGCTTCAACTAAGGGTTTAAACCCATAATTCATTTCGGGTGCGCCACCAGTTAAATCAACGGTTTGGATTTGAGGAAAGCGATGAATTAGTTGGATGAGTTGGTTACAGATTTCGGGGGTAAGTTCTTCAGTGCGTTTGGGTCCAGCTTCCACATGACAATGGGTACAGGCTAGATTACAGCGTTTTCCCAGATTAATTTGAACAACAGTAATTTGATTTTTGGTTAAAGGTGTCCTTAGTTTTTGGTTAAACGGTGTTACGGCGAATGTGGCTGTCTGTGTCATTGGTTGAATTCCGGGAAATACATCTTAACTTCAGTATCTAGCTAGCCAAACCCATCTCGGCTGGCTGGGTATATAATAAATCATTTACTTTGAGTCTGGAACAATTAAACAGGTGTTCAATGAGTTTTTGCTGAAAATCGGCTTAATTTAGACTGAAAAAGTTAATAAAACAAGCGCTGACTATAGCAACCTCCATAGCGGTTAGGACACATCTTATGGTAGAGACGTTCCGCCGGAGTTCCAGACGCGCTTTTGAAGCGTCTCTACAACAGTTCCCTAGGAAAAAAGACCTAGGGTGTGAATTCATCGGATGTAGGATCAATAATCTTTCCCAACAAAAAATAATAGCTTTACATTTTTGACTTCAACCTTCATTCTGGCTTCACCAAGAAGCTTGGCAAAGAAGTTAAGCTGAGGTTACTTTATGCCATTAACTCAGGAGCAAAAGAATGAAAGGAGTGAAAGAGCAAGCCCGCCAAGAGACGATTTATAATGGTTCGCAATTAACCACCAAACCCTTCTTGATGGATGTGACGCCTCTGAGGAAAAAAAAATTAGCTTGTCGGTGGATTACCTCATCTGCTAATCCGGGAACTTTAATAGGAATGTGGGATTTTTAACTGGATTTGGCGAGAAGTACGCCGCTGTACTTTGATGTCATGGTGTCTGACTATAACTATTGTATGGGTTCTAACTGGAGTCGATACCGATACAATGCGACGGGTTTATCTAAAGCCTTAAAATAATCAGGATCTTGAGGGGAAAGGTAAATGGCGGTGATTTGCCATGCTTCAATTCCGGAATCGGGTGAGGGTAATTGATGATAAGCGGTTGTGGTTTCCACCTGATTTAAATAGGGTTGGTTTGTACCGCGAAAGTATTGATTAGTTACCTCTGTAGCAATAAAGCGATCGCGGCTGGGGGTTTCTGTGTTTCGATCTGTGACAATAGAGATAATTTGGCGTCCCGATCGCAATTCGGTGATTTGCCGATTCACAGAGGCGGGATCTACCTTCACCGAACGAATAGCGCCATCGCCTAGATAAGCTTGGGCGATATTTAAGCCATTGAATACTCGATCAGCAACTATGCCGGATTCCCTTTGTCGGGGAAGGGGTATAATGCGATCGCGAGATTTAGATTGCACCTGATCAACCCGTTCAAACCTTACCCGAAACTGCATCGGCTGATTTAAATAGCGGCGATTACTCTTCATACCCGGTGTTACCACTTCTGGCGCTAAGGGTGCAATTTGTTCGACGAGGGTGCTGGTAACATTCCATGTTCCCTCCATCCAATCGGGGTAAACCAAATCCCCAGCCGCCGCCGTTACTGGGGGTTTAGTTTGCCAATGGGGGAATTGCGCCACGCGATCGGATAATTGTCCGGCTTGTGCTGGATTTGTGCAAAAGCAGTAGACTAGGATTAAGCCCAATCCTATGAGTCTGGGAAGAATCGCCACAACTGAATTGACCTTCGAGGGGTATAGGTTAACAAGAGAACGCTCTCACAGTAGGATACCTCGTCAGTGAACCTTTACCCAATCCTGCCAATTTCTCGGTCTAGATGCGACCACCTGTGGGTGTTTTTTCCGACGAGTCAAAATTTGAGGCTGTATTCCTTATCCAGTCAGGGTTTGCCGCCTATTTTATTATTTAGGGGCGGTCGCCAAGTCTGAAAGGCTTATGGATAAAGGATTTGAGTCTATTTTGTTCCAGGGGACTTGTCAAAGGCGATGGCTGAAATGCTATAGTTATATCAGCCAGTCGCCATTGTACCTTGAAAACTAAATACAGTACGGGTTCTGAGAGGCTGCCCTTGGAATTCCCCTGAATCCCTATCAGGGATTGAAACATTAGAACCGAGATACGCACATTCCGATGATATTACTTGGAATTCCCCTGAATCCCTATCAGGGATTGAAACGATCTATGCCCCCAAACGTCCAAGTCATCGCCAACTTGGAATTCCCCTGAATCCCTATCAGGGATTGAAACACATAGCAGCACCTTAAAAATTGTACCCTTTGACTTGGAATTCCCCTGAATCCCTATCAGGGATTGAAACCAATCCGTGTCATGGACACCACCTCCGAGCGGATCTTGGAATTCCCCTGAATCCCTAACAGGGATTGAAACTGTTTGCGCTGATGCCGGGAGAAAGGAGCTTAACCTTGGAATTCCCCTGAATCCCTATCAGGGATTGAAACCCTTATCCATTAAAAATCAATATCCCCAAGAAACGGTAAGGATACGGCAATGCCCATTGGTATCAACTTAAGGCTGAAACCCTTACTTAATAAGAGATCCGAACTCGCCCCCCATCCCCCCTAGCCCCCCTTTGAAAGGGGGGGAAAAGGGGGGAACCAGAAATTAATCACAGTCCCCCTTAAGATCCCCCTCCCGTCCCCCTTAAAAAGGGGGAAGCCAAAGGATGCTTCGCTTTTGTTCCATGGGGGATTTAGGGGGATCTAAACTTTGAGCGCTAGTAATACAAAGTCTTAAGTTGACACGGATGGGCAATGAAAGAGCCCCTACAAATACCCTTAACCTAATACATTAATCAAGTGAACAATCCCCTATCGCCTAAATTCACATCAACAAAATATTAAAAAGATAGCCAACCCCAATAATTCCCATCGTCATCAACGCAATAAAGACAGCCAATAACTCAGGCTGCAACACCTTCCTAAGAATCACCATTTCTGGCAACGATAACGCCGTAACCGCCATCGTAAACGATAGAACCGTCCCTAAAGGCAACCCTTTATTCACCAACGCTTCAGTAATCGGTAAAACCCCAGCAATATTAGCATACAGCGGCACACCCATCACCACCGCGATCGGCACCGCTAACGGATTCCCCGCCCCCGCCCACTGGGTAATAATATCGGCAGGAACATACCCATGAATTCCCGCCCCAATCGCAATTCCACCCACCACATAAAGCCAGACAGACTTAACAATTTCACTCGCGGAATAATAACCCTGTTCCCATCGTTCTTTCCAAGTCAGTTTCATATCATCGCCCTGATCCCGATCACAATCTGACCCTTGGCGAGACTTCTGCAACGCCCAGACAAAGGGTTCCACCCACTTTTCCAGGTGTAGCATCCCAATAATATAACCCGCCGCGATCGCTAATCCCACCCCAAAGGCAATATAGATCACCGTTGCCTTTAACCCAAACAGTCCCCATAATAAAATAACCGCGACTTCATTCACCATCGGCGCAGCAATCAGATAGGAAAACGTGACCCCCAAAGGCACACCCGCCTCTAAAAACCCAATAAATAAGGGTACAGCGGAACAGGAACAAAAAGGCGTGACAATGCCAATTGTTGCCGCTAAACCATTGCCAAAAATCGTCCGCTTGCCACTAATCCAGTAGCGAATCTTTTGCGGTTCGAGAAACGTTTGCACCGTTCCCACTATAAAACTAATCACAATTAATAGAGTCAGCACTTTAGGGACATCGTATAAAAAGAAATGTAGCGATGACCCCAGAGACGAATGCAACGATAACCCCAAAACCTTAGTAACAATTTGGGCAGCTAACCAATCAAAGGGATAAAATACATCAAACATAACTTATCCTTTAGCTGGAAACTAGAAACGGAGAAAGTATTAACTTAAATTGACCCCTGCCAAAACCCCTCTAAAACTGCAACAACGGTTTAATTTGTTCTGGCGACATCACCTTTCCTTTACTCACCACCTTGCCATTGACAGCTAACGCTGGAGTAGACATAACACTCCGTTTAGCAATCTCCACAGGGTCAGTAATATGGAGGACTTCAGCCTCAATACCCAAAGACGCGATCGCACTTCGGGCATTTTCTTCTAACTGATGGCATTTTTTACAGCCCGTTCCCAGAATTTCCACCGTAAGCGTATCCATAATTAAAGCCTCATCATAGTTTGCATCGTACTCAAATTGCTGAGAATTCTCTTCACCCTTAAAACCCACCTCATTGAAGACAACACACTGGCGTTCTTCCCCCAACCGTTGAGCATTTTCTTGACAACGATTGAGCAAAGGCAATAATTCTATTCGTAGCCGTTGCAATTGCTGGATATTGTCTTCAATTTGCTGAACTTTTTTCAGCAACATCTGATAAACTTCACCACAAGACAGAGACGCTCCATCTTGCAATACCAGTAATCCTTTAATTTCGTCTAAGCTTAAACCTAACGCCTTAGCCCGACTAATAAAGGACAAACGTTCAATATCCTGGTTATCAAACAAGCGATATCCAGCCTCTGTACGTTTCGGACTCGGAATCAATCCAATCCGTTCATAAAAGTAAAGGGTTTGGGGATTAAGTCCCAACTTACGCGCCACTTCACCAACTTGAAGCATATTGCCCCAGCTCATTCAGAATCCAGTGCCTTAATCATAAACCTTATACCTAGGTATAAAGTCAAGCCCTAGCCAGAGAATATAACTAGCTCCCCCCTCTCTATCCCCCCCTTTCTCCCCCCCTTTCAAAGGGGGGCTAGGGGGGATAGAGAGGGGTTGGGGGAGAGGGCGCTTATGTGTCACATTCAACTTAACTCGAATGCTGCTGACTGGCAGGCTGGTAGGCAATGCCCACCCCACGGTATATCAAGGGTTTTGGCGATATAAAACTGTAAATTTTCAGTGTTATTCAACTTAACCCAACGTGTCAATTAACTGAACAACTCGCTCCTTAATCTCATCTCGTACTCGCCGAAAAGTCTCTATCGGTTCACCCGCCGGATCATCCAATTGCCAATCCTGAAACACCTCCCGCAATACCCAAGATTCAGGCAAATTTACCCCACACCCACACAAAGAAATCACCGCATTATAATCTTCAGCCTTAAAATCACTTAACGGCTGAGACACTTGCTCACTAATATCAATCCCAACTTCCGCCATCACCTCAACCGCCGTAGGATTCACCTCAGACGCCTGCAAACCCGAACTCGTCACCACCACTTTCCCCGCTCCTAACCTGCGAGCAAACCCTTCTGCCATTTGGGAACGACAAGAATTTTGCTTACAAACAAACATAATAAATTTAATCACCATACTCCCATATTTCTCCCCATAAAACTCTCATTCAAAACCACTCAATTCCTCTGCGTACCTCTGCGCTTTCCCTCTGCGTACCTCTGCGTTAAAAAACCCAACTCCCCAACCCACAAATCAAGGCGCAACACAACGCGGATCACGCAATGTAGCCTTCTCCGGTTCCCGTGGAAACCACATCGCCGTGCGCTTACAAAACTCCACCAACATCAACATAACAGGCACCTCAATTAACACCCCGACAACCGTCGCCAACGCCGCCCCCGAATTCAAACCAAACAACATCACCGCCGTCGCAATTGCCACTTCAAAATGATTACTCGCCCCAATTAACGCCGCCGGAGCCGCATCTTCATAAGCAAAATTCATCTTCAACGCCGCCACATAGGTGATAAAAAAGATAAAATTCGTCTGAATAAACAGCGGTACAGCAATCAGCAAAATGTGCAGCGGGTTATTAATAATCAACTCCCCCTTAAATGCAAATAACAGAACCAACGTAATTAAAAGCGCCGTAATCGAAATCGGACTCAAATACTTAAGAAATCTCCGTTCAAACCACTCCTTACCTTTGTGTTTAAAAATCCAATACCGACTATACATCCCCGCCGCCAAGGGCAACCCCACATAAATCAATACCGATAACACAATCGTTTGCCACGGTACCGTTAAATCATTCGCCGCTAATAACCACCGTCCTAACGGCGCATACAGAAACAACATGGCAAGTGAATTCACCGCCACCATCACCAAGGTATGTCCTTGATTACTATAAGACAAATACCCCCACATCAAAACCATCGCCGTACAAGGCGCAATTCCTAATAAAATTGCCCCAGCAATGTAAGAATTTGCCAAAGTAACCTCCGCCCCGCGAATTATCTCAGTTTCCGATAGCAAAGGCTGAAACAACCAACCCAGGAAAAACTGAGCAAAAGCAACCATCGTGAAGGGTTTAATTAACCAATTCACCACCAGAGTTAAAATCACAGGTTTCGGCGCACGCACTGCCCGTTTCGCTTGGGTGAAATCAATCTTCACCATAATCGGATACATCATGAAAAACAGGCAGATGGCGATAGGAATGGATACCTGATAAACACTCATGGCATCCAGTGTTACTGCCACACCGGGAAATAATTTGCCCAGGACGATACCCGCGATGATGCAGAGTACCACCCAAACGGTGAGATATTTTTCAAAGAAACTCAGTTGACCCCCGACTTGGGGTGGTGATGGTGTGGCGTGAGATGAATTAGTACTCATAGGAATGAATCAAACTGCAACCGCTAAGGGTTAAAACTTTTTCTGTTTGCGTAACAACTCACCAATGGTGAGATTAAATTCAGATTTGCCGTCAAAGACTGTACCTACTTTGTTTTGAAAGAAATGCACATTAATCAGGTGATAACCCTCTTCCGGTAGCGGTATATAGCCAACCGAACTGACGATTTGTGGGGCGTTCTCTAGGTAAAACGCCACAAATTCTTGTAACGCTGGGTTTTTCTGGGCAGCCGCCGCGTTAACGTAGATAAACAAAGGTCGAGTTAGGGGTTGATATTCAGCATCCTCAACGGTTTGACGTGAAGGCAATACAGCCCCCTTGCCACTATCAACCGCGATCGCTTTTAATGTATCTTGATTGGTTTCGTAATAGGCTAAACCAAAATAGCCCAACGCATTGGGGTCTTGATTCACCGCCTGTGCCAGAATTTCATCATCCTCACTGGCGGTATAATCGCTACGACTTGACCCAGCTTTACCGACGATGGCTTCGGTAAAGTAATCAAAGGTGCCAGAATCTGTCCCCGGAGCATATAAAGTTAACGGTTTCTGGGGAAAAGACTCCCGTACCTGATTCCATTGAGTGATTTGGCGTTGAGCTTCGGGTTCCCAGATTTTTTGCAATTCTGCCACCGTGAGACTCTCTACCCAATCATTTTCGGGATTGACTACAACAGTAATCGCATCAAAGGCGACAGGAAGTTCAATATAAGCCACCCCGGCTTGTTTGCAGGCTGCCATCTCGTCAGCTTGAATCGGGCGAGAGGCATTATTAATATCGGTTTCGCCAGCACAGAACTTTTTAAACCCACCCCCTGTACCCGAAAAGCCCACGCTGACATTAACGGGCGCTTTTGTCGTGGCATTAAATGCCTCAGCAACAGTCTTCGTAATCGGGTAAACCGTACTCGAACCATCGATTTCAATCGGTTGGGGCGACTGCGACTGGACTTGGGAACATGCGCCTAGGAGTGCTGTAGCCGTGGCAATTAGCGCCAATTTTGTCTGTGGCAGGATTTTGGGTTTGGGGATAACGTTCATAGACCTCAACCCCTGAAGGAAACTATGGGGTTCCTTTTAACGTATCAAAAAAACTTGATTTGTCAAGCCCTTATATTCCGGATAGAGGTGATGTACTCCAAAGAAAGTTGATAAAAGACCCTCCTGCCCGGAGTGGCAAGGCAGGAGAGCAGGGGAAACAGAGGTGTAGGGGCGGGTTTTACCGATAAGGTTTTGGAGACACCGATAACTTGACTAAACCCGCCCTGGGAGCAGGGGAAAAGGGAATTCTAGAAAACCTCTATCGGCATTAAGATTTATCCGAACAAGGACGAGCCGGTAAAATCGGACTAAAGCGGCGGTATTCTGCCAGATATTGTTCTAACAGGACAAACTGAGGCAAATTCAGGCTGTAATAAACCCAACGCCCCTCCTGACGAGCGCGAACCAAGCGGGCTTCTTTTAAGGTTTTCAAGTGAAACGATAACTTCGACTGACTCACCTCCAGCACTTCACAGAGTTCGCACACACAGAGTTCCTGTTCTCGCAACAGTTCAACTAGCTTAATCCGAATTGGGTCAGATAGAGCATGGAAGCTGGAGGTAATCAGGCTCAGATTGGCAGGAGAGGCAGTGACTTGCATCAACTTTTCTTGAAACATCCCCTTAATTGTAGCTGGGGTGCAAGGTACAGACGTGATGAAAGAAGTGTCTTTATCTGACTTCCGTCCCCCTTAAAAAGGGGGAGACCAGGGGATGCGGGAGCCTTTGTTGCACGGGGGAGACCAGACGAAAGTCGGGGCGGGTTTAGTTCAGTTAATGGTTTCAGCCGGAATGTTATTGGTAAAACCCGCCCCTACACAATCACGCGCCATACCCTATGAGCAACCTGAAACCTCAAAACCATAGCAGTGCCGTGAAAACTCAGGAACAATAAGCCCCCCTTTTTAAGGGGGGTTTGGGGGGATCTCCCAGGATTAAGATTGCTAGAATCTGGATAGATTTCGAGAAATTAGCGATGTCCCGTTCGGTCAAGATTCATCCAGACAATAAGCCAACAGTATTATTAGCGCTTGAGCGTCAAGGCTTCTTGACTCAGGGAGACTTAGCCGCACATCTAGGAATTGCTCTATCCACAGTTAGTAATTTCGTCAACAGTAAAGCAGTTTCTATCTCCAAATTTGAAGAGATTTGTGAGACATTAGAACTAGACAAACGTGCAATCACTCAACCCGTCGCGCCTAATGCTCACCCCTCCACTGAGTCAAGCTTTCCCCCTATAACATTTACGGCTTATTCTCAGGAGACATGGGTTGGCAGAACTGAAATTATTACCCAGTGGCGTGAAAAACTACGGGAAAACTGCCGAATTTTGCTGATTACTGGCATTACCGGACAAGGGAAAACAGCATTAGGCATACCGCAAGCGAAAGAGTGTCAGGAATTAAAGGATAAATTAGAAGCAGATGGAAACTAGGAGATGACATAACCTAGTCCGCGCAGGCGGACGAAAGGCAAGTGTAGCAGCGATTTCAATCGCCGTGGAAAAAGGGGTTAGGACGCATCTTATGGTAGAGACGCGCCATGGCGCGTCTCTACATTGACACCAATAACTAATGTGCGCCTGATTCACCTAAATTCGACACCTTTAACAGCAACCGCCGCCTGTGTAATGCCAGGTGGAATCAGTAATCAGAATATCCTTGGACATCGCCAGGTTAGCGGCTGTTTTATCACACACCGAGGCAGGGACGCCTTTTTGCAGAACATGACCCGCGTTATCATCAAAAACGTCTTGGCTTCCCTGATAAATAGCCGTTTTTCCGGTGAAAATACAAGCGCCATCTTCGGGAATCGGCACTTTGAATGCCACAGAATCTAAACTTTCCAGCAGCAACGGCTCATCTAATTTATAACTTTGGCAATCCAGCAGTCGATAAGGGCGCCGCGCCCGGATTTCGACTTGACCAAACCCAACATGAACCAAATGTTGGATATACTCATTATATGTTAATGCCCCCGATAGGCACATTGCCCTTAACCGTTCATCTTGGCGTAAATGTTCAGGAATCGGACGGGTGGCGATGGGGTCACTCATAATCAAGCGTCCGCCAATTTTTAACACCCGATAGGCTTCTTGCAAGGCTTTAGTCAAGTCAGCGGGTTCAAAGATATTAAATAGGCAATTCTGAGCAACGACATCAACGGAAGCATCAGGTACAGCTAGGTCAAAGGCATCGCCGTCACGAATGTCAATAAAACTTGGGTTAAACCAAGGATTATCTTGAGCGGCGCTTTCTAGGTTACGTGTCGCTGCTTCCCGCATCGCCTTGACGGGATCAACAGCAATAACCCGACCCGGGCGTCGGGAAAAATAGGCAAATTGCAGGGCTTCTAAACCACCACCCACGCCCACATAGAGTACCGTTGGCTCGTTAATCAGTTCAGCCGGATGAACGGTGGTTCCACAACCATAGTTCATTTCCTGCATTTGCTGGGGAATTTTCAGTCCAGGGAGTTGTAGGGGAGAGCTTTGCACACAACATAACCCTACTTGCGGGGTTTGGGCGATTTCACTGTAGAATTCTGCGGTTGTTTCTAGATAACTCATAGTGTTTGTTGGTCATTTGTCATTGGTCATTCGTCATGGGTGACTCGATGACGATTTATGCTGTCAGCATTCTTGCTCTGAGGGTATTAAACTGGGGCTGAATTAGTTTTTGCTGAGAATCGGTTAAAGTTTATCAACTTTTGAGTTATTGCTGTCGCTATAACGGATTTAGCTCAAGTCCATTAAGATGAATGGCACGCTTCTGGTATTCTGGTGGGCAATGCCCACCCTACGGTATATCAAGATCGAAAATCGGGGTTGGTAAGGGAGCGAATGGAAGGCTGGTGGGCAATGCCCACCCTACGGTATATCAAGGGTTTTGTCTTCTTTAAGCCGTTGCCATGGCTTCCTCGGTGTCTGGAAGAGGAGGACGCAGACACAGATAGACCAGTGAACCGATTAATGGTACCAGTGCGACTGCCCAAAATAGGCTGGGATTATTTAAGCCGCGTCTTGCCATATCATCGCCCACCAGTGCTGGGAAAAGCAAGCACAATAGGCAAAAGTCCAGGCTCATCACATGGATAAAACGGCTAGTTTGCCATTGCTGGATAAAGTTTGCCCAATCGCCGTTGAGGATGCCAAATCCTAATAGTGCTAAGGTGGCGAAGGTGAGAGCCAGACCTAACCAACGGGAATCGAGAATACTCAGGACGATATTTTTTGAGCCAGGAAATTCGGGATTGGGTTGACGTAAGGCGAGATAGGGGAGTAAAGCAAACGCCCCTACACCAAAGGAGACGGTAGCAAATAGCCAAGCGGGGATTTTTTGCCCTCGTCCATCAATAAACACGAAGCAGGCGTATGCTAGGGGTAGTATGCCCATGATGTTGAATAGGGCAATAATTAAGGGATTAATCCCGTCCCAATTGCCTGTGGAAAGATTGGTAATCAGGTCAAAGGTATCGGGTTGCGGGGGAGGTGCAAGCAGAACGGCATAAGCGAGAAAGCTAACCCAGAGTAGCCAAAAACCAAGTTGTCTGAGCATAGGTAATGATTTGAAGTGCAATTCCACCGGGTATCCTGTGCATTATCGCATGAATCGAGTGGGGCGGTTGGCGTTTTGGGTTAATACACCTTTGTCAACCCCAGCATCCGCCAAGAACTCAAGTTCTTGGCTAAAAGCTAAAGTCCATTAAAATGGACTAAAACTCTTATCCAGTCAGCTCGATTCTGACTTGAGCTTTGAGTTACTTGGGTTTCAATCCCAGGCTGTTTAACCCTACAACACCAACAGAGCTATGCTAACCAGGGAATTAGCTGTTCGCCTCAAACTCCAATTCTTGCTTTTATGGCAGAAAATTAAGCTGTTTGCTCAATACAGACAGGCTTTTTATCTGAAACTGATTTGGCTGGAGTTAATCTGTTTTCCCAGCCGTGTGTTTGGTCAACGGATAAGTTCGCGATCGCTACACTGGAAATGATCATCCTCTTATTTTCTTTTACCTTGCCATCTTCTGCCCTTGTGCCTTTTGCCATACCACGGATACCTATGACATCGACAACAGCAAAACGCTTCACGATTGAGGACTATCATCGTTTAGCAGAGTTGGGATTTTTCACCGAAGATGACCGAGTGGAATTAATTCGTGGAGAAATCATGCAGATGGCGGCGAAAGGCACAGCCCCTACTAATTGTTGTCGAGATTTACTGGAAGAATTGGCAGGATTAGTTACAGGTCGAGCCAAATTACAATGTCAAGATCCGATTATTTTGTCATCCAATAGCGAACCTGAACCGGATGGTGATTTAGGGCATAATAATTAAGCTAGTGCGATCGCGAAATCTTGATCCTGTGCTAATTCTAGAAAGGATAGACCCACAAAGACCCGATGCTGAATATTCCCTCCGTCCTAGCACAAGAGCTTTCCCTCTCCGCCAATCAGGTGGAAAATACCCTGTCTCTTTTAGCCGAGGGCGCCACCATTCCCTTTATTTCCCGTTATCGGAAAGAACGCACCGGTTCTCTGGATGAAGTCCAAATTCGCGCGATCGCAGAACGCTACGCCTACCTGAGTGAACTCGAAGCACGCAAAGCCACGATTCTGGATGCGATCGCGTCTCAAGGGAAACTGACGGATGAACTGAAGGCGAAAATCGAGTCCTGTTTCCAGAAAAATGAGTTAGAAGACCTTTACCTCCCTTATCGCCCCAAGCGCCGCACTAGAGCTACCGTAGCGCGGGAAAAAGGGTTGGAACCTCTGGCTGAATTTATTAAATCCCTGAATACCCCCACCGCCAAACCCGTCTCCTTAGAAGCAGAAGCCGCTAATTATATTTCCGAACAAAAGGATGTCACAACCGCCGAAGATGCGTTAAAAGGGGCGTCTGATATCCTCGCCGAAGAAGTCGCCGAAACCGCTGAATTCCGGGCATATTTGCGCGACTATTTGATGAAAAATGGGCGTTTTGTCTCCAAGATTAAAGACGATTACCCCGAAGGCAGCACTAAATATGAAATGTACCGCAATTTCCAAATCAAGGCAAAGGATATCGCGCCACACAATATGCTGGCATTATTTCGGGGAGAGAGTGAGGGAATCTTAACCCTAAATCTGGATTTTGATCAGGAGTTTGTCCAATCGTATTTAGAATCACAAACCATTCGCACAAAAATTCCGGCGGTGCGGAACTTCTATCGGGAAATGCTTAATGATGGCTTTAACCGTTTGATGAAAAATTCCCTGATTACGGAAGTTCGGACAGATCGCAAAGCCTATGCTGATTTTGAATCAATTAATACCTTTGAAACCAATTTGCGAGAACTCCTGCTTTCTCCTCCAGCGGGAATGAAACCCACCTTAGCGGTTGATCCGGGATTGCGAACCGGGTGTAAAGTGGCGGTGTTGAATGAAACGGGGAAGTTTATGGAATATCAAACCATTTTCCCCCATACTGGACAAGGCACAAAATCGGCGACTGTACTCAAAACTCTGATTGAAAAATACCAGATCGAATTAATCGCGATCGGGAATGGTACAGCATCCCGTGAAACCGATGAGTTTGTTGGGGATGTGATTAAAAGTCTGGAACGTAAACCGATTAGCGTGATTGTGAATGAGTCGGGTGCGTCTGTCTATTCGGCGAGTGATGTGGCGCGAGAAGAATTTCCTGATCAAGATGTTACCGTGCGCGGGGCGATTAGTATTGGACGCCGTTTACAAGATCCTTTGGCAGAATTGGTGAAAATTGATCCAAAATCTATTGGCGTGGGACAATACCAGCATGATGTGGATCAAAAGTTATTGAGAAAGAAGCTGGATGAAACGGTAGAAAGTTGTGTGAACTATGTGGGTGTGGATCTGAATACGGCATCAAAAGAACTTTTAACCTTTGTTTCTGGTTTAACTCCAACTATTGCTAAAAATATCGTTACCTATCGGAATGAAAATGGTGCATTCCCCAATCGTCGCCGTCTGCTGAAGGTAGCGAAATTAGGACCCAAAGCCTTTGAACAGTCGGCGGGATTCCTGAGAATTCGCGGTGGGGATAACCCGTTAGATAATACCGCCGTGCATCCGGAGAGTTATCCAGTCGTGGAAGCGATCGCGAAGGATATTGGGGTGCCCTTAAAACAAATACCCCAAGCGGCGGATCGGCTCAAGTCTATTGATTTAAAGAAATATGTCACGGATACCGTTGGCTTACCCACACTCAAAGATATTATCCGGGAATTAGAAAAACCCGGACGCGATCCCCGTGCTGAGTTTAAATATGCCACATTTAAGGAAGGAATTAAGGAAATGTCTGACCTGAAAGTGGGGATGGAGTTAGAAGGAATTGTCACGAATGTGGCGAATTTTGGTGCTTTTGTGGATATTGGTGTGCATCAGGATGGGTTGGTGCATATTTCCCAACTGGCGGATCGATTTGTGGAAGATCCCAAAGAAGTTGTCAAAGTGGGACAAGTTGTAAATGTGCGGGTTATGTCTGTGGATGAGAAGTTAAAGCGGATTGGTTTATCGATGCGTGGGGCGCAACAAAGGTAATAGTTGAAACTATTGGGCGGTTGAAACTATTGGGCGGTTGAAACCGCAGCTACACAAACAAAACCCGCCGACGCGGGTTTCATGAATTAGCCGATCGCGGATAATCGTTATAATAGGGCAATCTGATCGCCGATGCAATTCCCATGAGCCAGAGCCTGGAACCTACCGTTCTACCTCCTCCGTTCCCGGATCATACCCAACTCCCTGAATCAGATGGCGAATTCGTGAAGAATTTTCAGGAGCATCCCCAAAGCCTTATTCTCACCGACTCCCTCGGACCTATTCTAGAAAGAATTCATCCCGATGGACAATATGCCATTGGACAAGATTGTGGCATCTATTGGCGACAGACAGAACCCCCGGAAAAAGGAGCAGAAGCTCCCGATTGGTTTTATGTGCCTAATGTTCCCCCAAAATTAGACGGTCAAATTCGCCGTTCTTACGTAATCTGGCACGAATTTATCGCACCAATGATTGCTTTAGAATTTGCCAGTGGCGATGGTTCCGAAGAGCGAGATCAAACGCCTTTATCCCGCTCATCTCAAGGGAAAAAAACGAAACCCGGTAAGTTTTGGGTTTATGAGCAGATTCTCCGGATTCCTTACTATGGTATTTTTGAAATCAATCGGAACCATTTAGAGGTTTATCATCTAATCAATGGTTCCTACCGCCCGATGTCTCCTAATTCGCGAAACCACTATCCAATTGAACCTTTAGGTATCGAATTAGGATTACTCCAAGGAACCTATCAAAATCAAACTCAAATTTGGTTGCGCTGGTGGGATAGTCAGGGCAATTTACTCCTGACTGGAAGTGAGAGAGCCGAACAAGAAAGACAACGGGCTGAACAAGAAAGACAACGGGCTGAACAAGCAGAAATTGCCCGAAGAGAAGCCATTCCCAAATTATTCGCAATGGGATTAACCGCAGAGCAGATAGCCGAAGCCTTAGGTTTACCCATTGAGGAGGTTAACTCCCTAGCAAGAGGAGGCGATTGAAATCGCTGCTACACTTGCCTTTCGTCCGCCTGCGCGGACTGGTTTATAACAGGGGTAGCTAACCCGAATTTGGTATTATACGTTTAAATGCAACTTAGTATGAACTCGTTTTAACGGGTTTAAGCTTTAAGAGGAGAACTTTAGTTCTAGGCTTCCTAAGATTAATGTTTCGCCCTAAGGACATCCCATCGCTTAGCCACAAACAAGTATAACCCATAAATTGTCAGACTCTCCCCCACTAACTCAGATGTCTCCTCAACCGCCACGCGCACCTTCTCCACCACCACGGGAATCAAACCCCCCTGATTAAGCTGAAAAACCACTATTTTCACCACCTCCCCGCAAAATCCCCCCAGAAAAAATATGCCCATTCCCAAGGCGACAAAGGCAATAGCTTTGGGGTAAAATCGCCAAATTGCGATAAAATCCCGGTGAAATATCACCAGCGTACTCACCCCAACCGCCAAATAAATCGGCATCCAATCTTTATGATCTGACGTATTCAGTAGACGCGAAAGCTGGAGGTGAAACTTAAATACTTCATCCACCGCCCCATAAGAAAATAATACCGCGATCGCGCCACAAAAAACCGGAGAGGGTGGAAGGGAGGTGTGGCGTTGAAATAGCAGTAAACTCAAGGAAATTAAGCCAATCATCAACAGTTGCAGCGCTTGGATTAATGAGGGAATCGTCATTTGCCCATCCATATTAAATAGGGGATACGCCTTTCCCCTCACCACAATCCCCCACAGATAAATCAATCCAAAACTAATGTCTAACCCAATCACCGCCCACAGTAGCCAGACGCCAGAGGGTTGAATCGTGGGGGACTTACTTCTCATGGATGAAAATAGGAATAAATATCTTCGGCTAAACGCAAACCAATTCCCGGAACTTCAGCAAGCTGTTGTACCGATGCTTCTCGAATATAATCAATAGAACGAAAATGTGCCAATAGCTGTTTTTGGCGCACAAATCCTAATCCGGGAATTTCATCTAAACGAGAACGGCGTAATTTATCACTGCGTTGCTGTCGATGGAAACTCACCGCAAAACGGTGCGCCTCATCTCGTAAACGCCGCAATAATTGCACCCCCGGTTGTTCTGCATCTGTGGGGAGGGGAAAGGATTCACCAGGGAGAAAAATTTCCTCCCGTTGCTTAGCTAAACTCACTACTCGGACTTTATCCAATAGGTTTATATCCTGCAATACCGCCACCACGGCGGAGAGTTGTCCTTTACCGCCATCAATCATAATTAAATCGGGAAAATCATCAGAGATCCCTTGTTCTTTGGAAAGGGCGGGTTTAGTTATGTTATCGGTTTGTGGCGAAATGGTATCAGTCAAACCCGCCCCTACATCTGGGTTTCCCTTGTGGTTTGGAAGGGCGGGTTTAGTTACGTTATCGGTTTGTGGCGAAATGGTATCAGTTAAAAGAGCCCCTACATCTGGGTTTTCATTGGGGTTGGGAAGGGCGGGTTTAATTACGTTATCGGTTTGTAGGGAAATGGTATCAGTTAAAAGAGCCCCTACATCTGGGTTATCATTGGGGTTGGGAAGGGC
>NZ_JAVKEW010000177.1:0-36784 GCF_040226375.1 Coleofasciculus sp. G2-EDA-02
GACCTAACTGTATCTCTACTTATGGTTATATTATATCACTTAAGAATGTTATTGCGGGATAAATCCCGCTGTCTTTACGACTTGCTCGGTTTCATCCCTCGGATAAATCACGAGGGCTTTCACCATCGCTTATGACGTAAAATTTAAGTCTTGAACGGCTCTTTTTTTGTAGTTTTTGTTACCATTTTCTAGTAATTTTACTCTATGATACGATAGGTGATTACCCTAAATACGGAAGATATAAATTAATCACCCATAATAAACCGAGGAACATGGCTCTGTTCCGACCATTACGTACTATACTTTTTGTAAGCATAATATATTACCGAGAATTAGCAAAGCTGAATTGTCATTAAACGTTGATATTTGCACCGTTTAAACTTGACAAAATCTAGGGTTTAAGCAACAAGAATAATGACATTCATTTTTAGTTACAAAAAGTCAAAAAAAAATATTAACTAATTTAAATAATTGTGAATTCGTAAAATACAGTACGATTTTTCTGCTACAAATAAACCTAGGAAATATTTCTTATGGCAAACGCAAGTTCACCCTTGTAGAGTGTAGAAGGTGCTGATATGAACGAAAATACTTACGAATTGGAATCTGAACTGAAAACTTTGAATCACGTCTATCAAACCTTGTCCCAAGTCAAGACTCAAATGAATGATGAGAGTTATGGACTAGAAGTTCTGGGGTTAAAGAACCTCGGTCAGGTGTATCGCAATCTCTCCGTTCCCCAGCTCATCGAAGAATCCCTAAAACGTCATGAAGGTGTTCTCGCTGCAAATGGCGCTCTTTGTGTAGAAACAGGCAAATACACGGGACGTTCTCCTGCGGATAAATTTATCGTTGATGAGCCAGGGCTTCATGAGGAAGTGAACTGGAATAAAGTCAACGTTCCCATCTCTCCGAAAAAATTTGACTTACTCTATAAACAGATGTTGGCTTATTTACAAGGCAGAGATCTGTTTATCTTTGATGGGTATGTCGGTGTTGATTCGCAATACCGCCTGGGTGTACGAGTTATTAACGAACTCGCCTCACAAAATTTGTTTACCCATCAAATGTTCCTCCGCCCAACTCCAGAGGAACTTAGCACCCATAAACCCGAACTAACGATCGTCGCGATTCCCGGTTTACAGGGAGACCCAGAAATCAATGGTATCCATAGCGAAGCTTTTATTGTCGTCAGCTTTGAAAAACGGCTGGTTTTGATTGGCGGTTCGCGCTATGCCGGTGAAATCAAAAAATCGGCATTCTCATTCATGAATTATCTGATGACTAAGCGCGATGTTCTGCCCATGCATTGTTCCGCAAATATGGACAAAAAGGGGAACACCGCGTTATTCTTTGGACTTTCTGGTACGGGGAAAACAACTTTATCGGCAGATCCCACACGGCATCTAATTGGGGATGACGAACATGGATGGTCAGAACGGGGTATCTTCAACTTTGAAGGCGGCTGTTACGCGAAAACCATTCGGCTGTCGCGGACGAATGAACCTCAGATTTGGTCAGCGATTCGCTTTGGGTCCATAATGGAAAATGTGATTATTGACCCAGAAAGCCGGATTCCTAATTATGATGACGGGCGTCTCACGGAAAATACACGAGTCGCTTATCCGGTCGATTATATTCCCAATTGTGTCATTCCAGGTATTGGTGGTCATCCCCGAACCGTCATTTTCCTCACCGCAGATGCCTTTGGCGTATTACCCCCCATTGCCAAGCTGACCAACAATCAGGCAATTTTCCACTTCATGTCAGGTTACACCAGCAAACTAGCGGGTACAGAACGGGGAATTACTGAACCCCAAGCCACATTTTCTGCTTGTTTTGGTCAACCATTCCTTCCTCTGTCGCCAACACTTTACGGAGAGATGTTATTTGAGCGACTTGTCAAATACGATGCCAATGTTTATTTAGTTAATACAGGATGGACGGGTGGACCTTATGGAGTTGGCACACGCATCCGGATTCAAGACAGTCGCGCCATGGTTGCTGCGGCGTTAAGTGGGGAGTTGGAACAGGTGAAATTCTATCACCATCCCATCTTTAAAATCTTAGTGCCAGAAACAGTTCCTGGGGTTGACAGCAGCATTCTCGATCCGCAAAATACCTGGAGTGATCCCCAAGCCTACGAGAAACAAGCGAAGGATTTGGCGAAACGATTTGTCGAAAACTTCAAGAAGTTTGCCAATGCGCCGCGTGAAGTGAAGGAAGCTGCACCTGTTTTTGAGTAATCGTTTCTATTTCTTACCACAACAAATCTTACTGATAACTGTAGAGTTGTTGTGGATAAGAACCTTAACAGGCAGGGGTGCATAGCTATTATTGAACTTAAGGTGAAAACCAGTAATTGTGTAGAGACGTTGTCGGTAACGTCTCTACCTTTTGAAAAAAAGTAATACGTTATTTAGAGACGCGAAATGTCACGTCTGGGAAGCAGGGGAAGAATTTGTATGGGTGGGTTATTTTCTCGCCCCCTGCATCGAGTAAGACTTGCCTTGCAGAGTTGAGGAAACCCAAGCGTGAGAGATCGCTGGGCACATAGAAGGACTAGACTACACTAGACTATCATAAAAAATTGGCTTGGGAAGTCTTTCTTGCCCAGAATAGAAAAGTCTTAAGGTTGACTCATCCCTTATCTGTTCCTGTACCCTCGAGCAAAGCTTCAAAGGACTCATTTCTCCGTAGATTATCAAAATCCGAGTCAGTTTTGGCTAAGGTAAGGTATTCGCTGGGGTCAAGGCGAATTGCTGCTTGTAAACTCGCGATCGCACCCTCCGGATTTCCCAGTAAGGCATAGCAACAGGCTTGGTTGTACCAGGCGTATTCGTCCTCTGGATCAGAGGCTAATACTTGGTCATAACTCGCCACGGCTTCAGTATATCGACCCAGTTTCCGCAGCAGTTCACCTCGCTGATACCAACTCCAGGGGTCAGTGGGTTTGATCTCTAACGCATGATCATAGCTAGCCAGGGCGTCTTCTGGGCATCCCCAACGTCGCAGGGAATCTCCCCGTCGATACCACGCCCAATAATCATCGGGTTGGGTTTCTAAGGCTTTTTCGTAACTGGCAATTGCCTCTCCATAGCGTGCCAAATGTCGCAGTGCGTCACCTAAGCGATACCAACTCCAGTAATCTGTCGGTCGAATCTTCAGGGCTTCCTCAAAGGAGGTAATCGCTTCCTTATACCAATCCAAATCTTCTAGGGCGACCCGTCCCCGATTGTACCAAGCCCAATAGTCATCTGGTCGAGTATCCAGGGCTTGATCATAACTTGCGATCGCGTCTTCGTAGCGTTGTAACTCCCGCAATACCTTGGCGCGTTGACACCAACTCCAGTAATCGGTGGGCTTTTCGGCTAAAGCTTCGTCATAACTACTTAACGCTTGCGAGTAGTATCCCAACGCATCTAAAACATCGGCTCGCCAGTACAGCGCCCAAAAATCATGGGGCTTGTAGTCCAAAGCCCGATTATAGCTGGTCAGGGCATCTTCATAGCGCCCCTCATCTCGTAATCCATGTCCTTGATTTAACCAATCTCTATAGCTATCAGGTCTGCACTCTAGCACTCTGTAGATAGTATGGGCAGGTTTCTGCCTCATCGATAATGTTGTACCCATAGTTTAATCTTGAAATTGTGTAACGGATAGTTAAGTGGTTACTAATGACTAATGACCAATGACTAATGACTAATGACCAATGACTAAGACAAAATAGTTCATGTTACCCACACCATTGCTAATTTATCGACAAAATGGGGAAGAAATCATTCCCAAGCGGTTGCCGATTAACAAAGGAACCTGTGATATAGCCACGGATTTAATCACCTGTTTTCAGGAGGCGGTGGGTCATACCCAAGGTGAACTGGATCGCCAGCTTTCTGAATTAGAAGGGGATAGTCCTGATTATCGCCTTAAACGGGGACTGGCGCATCTGCTAAAAAATAACTTCAGCACCTTTGAAATCGTTAGCCCCCTGGAACCGAAAGAACTGCGACAACGAGTTTTTACCCTATCTGCCCAATCCCTCCCCTGTCGCGCCGCGACGGAAGCGACTCTAGAAACCCTGAGTAGTACGCTTACTCAAGAATTACATCAAGAAGTGCTACCTTCGCAAATTCGGACGGGGCTTTATGCCGATTTGCCAGAAAATCGGATTCTCACCCAGTTTGATGATCCAGCTCCGGAAGCCCTGCTGCACCGTTACAACTTATCTCAAGTCCAAGGTATTTTCTACAAAGCCTCTGAGATGATTCTCAATGCTCATCGTAATGTACCAGGAGAGTATAAGTTACTGTTTCGTTACTTAAAGTTATTTGGCTTAATGACTTATATCGAAGGCGATGCGGATCACGGGTTTACCATTACCATTGACGGACCTGCCAGTTTATTTAAAGCCAGTACCCGGTATGGACTTGCGATCGCTAAACTAATTCCTGCCCTGCTTCATGTTACCCGATGGAGTCTCAAAGCCACGTTACAAATGCGTGATCCCTACACCGGAACTCGTAAAACGGGGCGGTTCAGTCTCAACGATAAATGTGGTTTGGTCACCCATTATCCCCCTGGCAAGCCTTACGACAGTATGATTGAGGCATCCTTTGCCAACCGTTGGGACTCGCTGAAAACGGAGTGGATACTGGAGCGAGAAGTGGATCTGATTCCGATTCCTGGGAGTGTGATGATTCCTGATTTTCGGTTGGTGCATCCCGACGGGCGAGATGTTTTGTTAGAAATTGTTGGCTTCTGGCGTCCCGACTATCTGCAAAAGAAATTTTCTCAAGTTCGGCGGGCGGCTTGTGATAATTTGATTTTGGCAATTTCTGAGCGACTTAATTTGGATAAAGCTGGGGTTAAGCTTGAACGTGTGCCTGCCCAAATTATTTGGTTTAAGGATAAGTTATCACCCAAGGCGGTACTGGAAGTTTTAGATCAGGTGAGTGGAGAAGACACATAGCTTAGGATAAACGAACCGTCGTAGAGACGTTCCGCCGGAACGCCTCTACTATAGAATGTTTCCTAATCGATGCCAACGGTTGCTATATTCACCCTTTAAGCGGCGCTAATGGTTGCATGGAGGGATGGGTGTTCATGTTCAACTACAAACACATTGGCATAAAGGTTTGCCACAATTTGTTTCCCTTCTAGCGTCAACTCTAAGTAACGCAACGAGTCTTTAATGTAGGGATACACTCCACTCCAGTAAAACTTGGAATAGTTTTGGCGCAAGTCTCCTGGATGACGATAGCCTAAGGCTTTATTCACTCCAGTTTCTTCAAACTCATAGTACAAGGCACTAATTTTTTTCAAGTAGCGCGGATCACTGAGTTGACCAATTAAATCGGCGGATCTCACCAAACCGGGACAGTTGCTTGTGTCTAGGTGATCTTGATCACTTGGCACGGGAAAACGAGTGAGCTCAATATTGCGCTTAATTTCTTCGGCATCAATCAGTAAATTGCCACCAAACCGTTCTTCAATAAACAGCTTACCGCGATCAACATGATAGGGGGTTAGGCTGGCATCTGTAGCTCCTGGTGGTAAACTGATCCTTTCCCCATCTATACCTGTGGCATAGAGGTTTTTACTCAAGCGGTCTTGTCGGCAGACGCCTTTAACGTAACCAATATCATGGCAGAGTAAGGAAATAATCGCATGCATCCAGTCTTCACAGGAAATGCCTCCTTCACGAATATGTTTACCGCGCAGAATTTCCTGTCCGACTAAGGTGACTAAAATGGTGTGTTCAACATTGTGGTAGAGGGCGTCACTATTGGCAATATTTTCTAATGCCATGGCGCCCGCCCAGCCGATAATGTCAGCATAGTCAGACTTCCAGCCGCCGTAAGTTCGGCTGTAGCCTTCGCGAATCCGATCCACAAAGTTGTCAATGAGTATTTGGGTTGTGTCAAACATGGAAGGTTACCTCAAGGGGGCTCGTCAGGATAATTGAAGTTTATGAGTTAATAGTTGACTATAATGATAAATCTTTCAGGGAGTCGAGTAATCCTTCTTTGCTTAAAATCGGTGGTTTGCACCTCAGGGTAGGTACAGCGAAAAATTCTCGCACTCGATACTTCTAATGTAATAAAAATAGCCCAAAAGGTTGTGATGAGGTTTTTTGGCTTCCCGTGATACTCTGAGGCAACCCTTGTGAGACAGATCACCTGATCGCAATTAACCTAAGAGGTGCTTTACCGTGCAGGGGAAGTAGAGACGTGCCATGGCACGTCTGAGAGCAAGGTTTTAGGGGCTTCTTTTGACAGATAACATTTTTTGACATCCTCACCACGCCGTAGGGGTTTGGTTACCAAACCCCTACGGTCACTGATTGGGGGTCAACTACTTATCCGAATAGTATTAACCAAACACCTCTGTTTCAATACCATGCCACCACTCACCCAGATTCATCAGATCCTGATGAATCTCAGCTAGCTCACGAGTATATGCATCTGGCGTCAGGGTTGCTTTGCGCTCTTGGAGTTTCTGTAAACGCAATTGCACTAACAGCCAAGGCTTAGCAATCCCATCTGTCGCTTCAATGTATTTGGCTAAATCTTTACTGTTCATTTCTTATTCGCGATCGCACCTCAAAAACCCAAACCTGTGAAAGCCCCGTCTGATTTCCTGGATCAGGCGGGGCTAGTCACAGTTACTGACTTGACAAATTCACGGGAATCCTCAAGCCGCAGCCATTTGCTGATTCACAAAGTCCCAGTTAATCAAATTGTTGATAAACGCTTCAACAAAATCAGGACGTTTGTTTTGATAATCCAAATAGTAGGCGTGTTCCCACACATCACAGGTTAACAACGGTGTCACTCCCAAAGCAACAGGGTTGACAGCATTGGCAGTGTTAACCACTTTGAGTGTGCCATTATCGAGGACAAGCCAAGCCCAGCCACTACCAAATTGACTTGTAGCCGCTTTCTTGAATTCTTCCTTGAACTTATCGTAGCCGCCCAAATCCGACTTGATCTTGTCAGCTATTGCACCACTGGGCGCACCGCCACCACCAGACTTCATGGAGTTCCAGAAGAAGGTGTGGTTCCAAGCTTGAGCGGCATTGTTGAAAAGCCCTGACTTGGACGAATCATTGTAGCTAGCCTTAATGACTTCCTCGATAGACTTGTCACCCATGCCAGCGGCTTGCGACATGTCGTTGAAGTTATCGACGTACTTCGCGTGGTGCTTGTCGTGATGAAACTCTAGCGTCTTAGCTGAGATGTAAGGCTCCAGAGCGTTGTAGGCATAAGGTAAATCAGGAAGTGCGTAGGCCATATTGTGTTCTATCCTCTCAAATACTGCTATCTAGCTTAAAACTAACCTAGACTTTCGATGTATTCCTTAAGTTAAGTATTACTATATCAAGGGATTGGCACCTATTGCAATAAAAATTAACAATATAATGGCTAATAGTAGTGATAGGCATAGCCTTAAGTCTATGGTCGAGTTGATTGTATCAAGGTGTGGCGAAACGAGTGAGACGCGATCGCACCTCTAGCGGTGTTGAGTCAAAGGGGGACAGTTAGCGGTTTTTCTGGACAATGGCTTGCACAAAGTCAATAGCATCTGCTGGGGTTGTTGCCAAAAAAACAGTCTCTGGCGACAGGCTGGTAAAAAACTGTTGACTTTCTTGATGGTCTGATAACAGTACCACAGGTTTGCCACCCTTAAGGGCGAGGGCGATCTCTGAGGCTGTTCCTGCGCCCATCCCACAAGCAATCACCACATCACTGGAGAGAACATTAATATTATTTCGCCCACTCCCCATATCAGTTGCGATCGCAATATCCACAGCATCGGACATATTCTGAGTATCACGGCTGGGCAAAATACCCACGGTTAAGCCACCTGCGGCTTTTGCGCCAAGACTTGCTGCGTTCATTACCCCAGCATTTCTGCCACCCGTGAGCAGTACCCATCCCCGCTGGGCAATACGTTGTCCCAATTGATAAGCTCGTTCTAAGTCTGTGGCGGTAGCCCCGTTACCGGGTCCCATTACGCCGATAACAATTTTTCTCATGGGTAGAAAGTATAATTGGCTGAATACTGGAGTTATATCATTTTGGTTTTGTTGTTTCGTTATCGATGAGAAAGGGCGGGTTTTGTTGTTCCGTTATCGATGAGAAAGGGCGGGTTTTGTTGTTCCGTTATCGATGAGAAAGGGCGGGTTTTGTTGTTTCGTTATCGATGAGAAAGGGCGGGTTTTGTTGTTTCGTTATCGATGAATAGCTGACTTTAGTCCCTAAACCCGCCCCTACAGAGTCCCTAAACCCGCCCCTACAGAGTCCCTAAACCCGCCCCTACAGAGTCCCTAAACCCGCCCCTACAGAGTCCCTAAACCCGCCCCTACAGAGTCCCTAAACCCGCCCCTACAGTAGCTACCGAACGATGTTCTAACAACCGAGTTCATGAATTACGCGATCGCTATTGACTTTCTCAAGGATTGTGATCCCATTCTGGGACAACTCATAGACAGAATTGGTGCATGTCAACTGAATCAGCACGAGTTGGAGGGAGATTTGTTCTTTTGCCTATCCCGGTCAATTCTTCATCAACAACTTTCTACCAAAGTAGCGCATGTCATCCACACTCGGTTTCTCCAGCTTTACCCTGATACACAGTTTCCTACTGCACAGGATGTGTTGAACACGCCTGATGAAGTCATCCGAAGCGTGGGGATATCGCGCCCTAAAATTTCTTATCTGAAAGATTTGGCGCGTCATTCAATAGATGGATTACCCACTGTTGAAGAGTTGGAAGTTATGGATGATGAGTCGATTATCAAGATTTTAACGCAGGTTAAAGGGATTGGACGCTGGACTGTGCAGATGCTGTTGATTTTCCGTCTCAAGCGGTGGGATGTTTTGCCCGTCGATGATTTGGGGATACGTGCAGGTATTCGGAACCTTTATAATCTTGAGGCACTTCCTGACCGCAAGACTACAGAACGTTTCGGACAAAGGTGGAAGCCTTATTGTAGTATCGCCTCGTGGTACTTGTGGCGTAGCTTGGAGCTAAAGCCAGTGTGAGGGCTGTTGGAAAAAGAGGGAGGTTGCGATCGCCCACTGTTGATTCTCCCCATTCAGAGCGTGCGATCGCTTTATCAGTCGTCCTAAACAGGTAATAGAGGCGTAATCCTATCAAGTAACTCTGGGATGTTTTGCTCAATAACCTGCCAAACAATATCAAAATCGACGCGATCGCAAGTCGGATTAGTTTAAAGTGGAATGCAGCAGGGGATGATGATGCATCCACCTTCTGACTTCTGAGTTTGCAGCGTTTGAGCGGCAAGTTTACACGCTTTGAATCGCTGAGGAGCCATTTGTATAGCTGTCTTCAATTTTTGCTCAGTTAATAGGCGCTTTACGTAGTCAGAGCAAGACTCACCGCTATAGAGCAGTCGGTGGGGACAGGAGAAACCTTTACGAGGAGAGAGATGCTTTTGATAAGTATTAAGAGACGCGATCGCTGCCTGAGTAGTAAAAGATTCAATCGTACTAGCTAGCATATCTGAGCCGTGATAGAAGGTATTACCTTATTTTTTACTCCACATCAAACCTCTATCACTCTATCAAGAGGTTTAAATTGAGTCGATAATGGAAGGAGGGATGGTGCGGTGCGATCAGCTTTGTTGGTGTCGGAGGCGATCGCTTGATCAGTCGTCCTGAACAAGTGACCTATGAATAAGGGCGGGTTTTGTTGATCAACTATCGGCGGGTGAGCTAGCTTTAGTGCCTAAACCCGCCCCTACAACTGACTCATTTCTCTCACGAGTTTGATAGTCTGCCACGAATTCCCCTTATCGCAACAATGACCAAGCCATAGAAGTTGTTCACTGGTGGATAGAGGGCAACCGAATCGGAATTTGGATTTCACTGCGCTTGGCAGGTTCGGGGACATAAGGACCATCGTAGAAGAAGCGGCGAGGGGAGCCGACAACAGTCCATTCTGGATGCTGTGCTAACCACTCTCGTAACCGCTCGATGCTTTTTTGATAGCTAGAGTAATCGTAACTCCCTTTTAACCCAAGGCTGAGGACTGTCATGGGTGGGATTTGAAGAGAAAAGGTCGAAGGGTAGCCACCATAGTTTTCGAGATTCACAAGGTAGAAAAATTACTGTACCCAAAAAAGGCGGACAGAAAGTTAAAGGGGTTTATGTCCAGCAAATCGTTGAGCTATTGAACTTAAAGGAATGGAGCGATGAAGACACTGAACCAGAAAAACAAGCTGAGTGAGAAGCAGCCATTGGACTATTATTTGAATTTTCAGTATCCAGTAACACTTTACCCCGATCCAGAGGGGGGATATGTGGCTCAGATTAAAGACTTACCTGGATGTCTGACTCAAGGTGAAACGTTGGATGAGACGATCGCCAATATAAATGAGGCGCGAGAGTTGTGGATTGAGACAGCTTATGAAGCTGGAGATGAGATTCCTTTACCCAGTACGGATGATACCTACAGTGGTAAACTACTCCTGCGGATGCCGAAATCGTTGCATCGTCGTTTAACTGAGAAAGCGGACAGGGAAAATGTGAGCCTCAATCAGTACATTGTGTCTGTGTTGAGTCAAGGATGATCGGGTAGAGCGTGCGATCGCTAGATTCTTCTCACTAACCCCACATTGATTGTATTTTAACAATGCGTTCTACTCTTTCAACTGGCACATCCAATAATCTCAATCATTGTTAATACGGCTAACATAGTAGCCAGTATTACTAATTGAATAGTTACATTAAAATTACGCTGTTTTCAAAGGAAAGCCTAATATGTTTTTTTTCAAGGATCGTAAAAAGCCGCATTCATACGATAAAAATTTTCCAACAAAGAAGGGATTGATTAAAATATCAGGTTGCGAAAATACTAGTCGGAGTGGCGATGTCATCTTTATTCATGGTTTAGGTGGGAATGCTCGGAGTACTTGGCATCCGCAAGAGCTATATGATGATAACTTTTGGCTGACTTGGCTGGGAACAGATTTGTCAGATATTGGGATATGGTCTTTTGGGTATAGTTTATTGATGAGTGTTTAAGAGTACCTTTACAGCTACCTAAAATTGATTTTAATTCTAGAAAAGGTCAAACTTTTACAGAATTAGAAGAAGAGACTGTAATAACAAAACCGTTAGCATATATTCCAGAACAATTAACTTCTCTCTCCAAAAATATAGACGTCAGCAATAAAGTTATAAGCTCTCATTCATCTAATAGTTTGCATGTAGTAGACAACCAAGTTACGTCTGTTAAACCAATTGAAGTCTTCTTCTCATTTGCTAGCCAAGACGAAAAGCTGCGCGATGAGCTAGAAAAACACCTCATTATTTTGAAACGGCAGGGCGTGATTACAACTTGGCACAATCGTAAAATTGGAGCAGGAAAAGAATGGCAAAATGAAAGAAATGCACACCTAGATACAGCTAGTGTAATTTTGCTGTTAATTAGTGCGGATTTTATCGCCTCAGATTATTGCTGGGATGTGGAGGTAAGGCGTGCGATGGAGAGACATGAAGCGAAGAAAGCCCGTGTTATTCCTGTGATTCTCCACCCTACTGATAATTGGAGGAACAACACACCTTTCGGGAAGCTTGAACCACTGCCTAAAGATGGCAAACCTATAAGCAAATGGGGAAATCGTGTCGAAGCATTTTGCAGTGTTGCTCAAGGTATCCGTGCGGCAGTTGAAGAACTGGCTGCCAGCCTATAAACAGATAGCTGTCCTATAATAAGGTCTGTAGATGTTAAAGTCAAGCTATATTTACTATTGAATTAGAGGTACTGAAATTGATGTCACCCGCTAAACCTATCAAAGTTTTATATTGTTGCTCTGATTCTAAAGATGATGAAAAAATGCTCCAAGGCTTAGACAAACAGCTCAATATTTTGCAGCGGCAGGGCTTTATCAATACCTGGCATACAGAACTGATTGGTGCGGGAAAAGAATGGGAAAATGAGATATATGAAAAAATAATAACGGCTGATATAATTATGTTGCTGATTAGTGCGGATTTTTTCGCCTCAGACTATAACTGGAACATCGTTCTGGAAACGGCTAAACAAAGGCATAAGGCTAGAAAAGCTATTGTAATTCCTATTCTCCTTCGCCGAGTTGATAATTGGAAAAGTGCGTTCGACAATCTTAATATTAAAGCCTTGCCTAAAGGGGAAAAACCTGTAACCGATTGGAAACCTTATGATAACGCCTTTGAAAATATCGCTAAAGGTATTAGGCGCTTAATTGAAGAACAAAGCACTTCTCCCTTTTCTCTAAAATCTCATCCATGGCTTAGGACAGGTGCAACTTCTGTTGCAAGAAATCTGGCATCTATACCAACTGTCGATGCTTTTGTCTTCTCTAAAAAAGTGAAGTCTCGTTGGCACAAGAAGGCAAGCCTAAAGACTATTATCAAACCTGCTATAATTGCTATCGCGAGTATAACCGCAATCAATCATCTGACCCATATATCAGGGATACCTTCATTAGTACCTTCTGCAACTTCTAATTCAATAGAAAACATAACTCCAATTGGCTGGATTAGAATAGGTGTTGTTGATAATGCCTCAAATAGTTTATCTGTTAAAGAGCAACTGATTGAATCTTCAAATCCTCGATTCGCTCCTAGTGTTGATGCTCTTAGTGTTCCATCAATAGGAGAAGTCGTAACCGTAAAAAACCCTGTAAACTTAAGGAAATATATACCAAAGCCATATTTACCAGAGAGGGTGGGTTTACTTAAACCTGGAGAGAAGCTCGTTATTATTAAATTAGAACCTTTAGTAAGAGTTGATTCCAATTTTCCTCGTAAGGAAGTTTGGGCGCAAGTTGGTAAGTGCGCTGACAGTTGTAGTAAGTAAGGATACAGCGGGTTAAGACTCAATATAATATACCGCTATCGTGCGTTGCCACGTATCCTACAGATAAAGTCTAAAAGAGGGCTATGAAAGCAGATTTGAATTATATCATGTCTGGTCAAATACCCCTAATAAAAACGCCTGAAACCATTGTTTTTAAAGCATTGCAACTATGGGCAATCGTCAGGACATGATATTACCCCAGCCCAAATAATCTGATCGACTATCAGGGTCAACTCTGGAAAAGTTCCTGAAACCTAATCTGGTGTCAGAATAGTGGTTAGAGTTAACCCCCGATCGCACCTCAGCGCCTCTCGCATCGCCATCTCATCTGTAAACGTTTCTCGTAATAGCCGTCCTTCATAAACCAGCGTTACCTCACTCTCCTGAAAGGGCCACGGAGATAGAACGATCTGGTGATGGTCATCATTAACATGAGTCAACGTTAAAACAGTTTCACCATCAGCCGTAGGCACCTGCTCAACCTGCTGTTCCCCCGACACATTCTGACACAAAATCAGTGAAAGAGCATCCCACGTCGCTACCAGTTTTTGGTTGCGCTTGATAACTTCTGGTGTCACATAAGGTACATAATGGGGGTCATTTTTCAACGTAGCAATAAGCTGTTCTTGAAAGGCATACTCACTGTGAAGAAATTCCTGTACAATTCGGCTAGACTCCGGGTTCTTCTGCCAACTTCGATATGGCTCGTATAGCCCAGTACCGTGCAGTGAGACGAATAACGTCACATATCTCCCCCAAGGCATTGCTAGTTGTTTCGCACCCGTCCAGATATCGATATGGACTTGGGTGGGGAGTTCAGTAAACCGATAGGGATAGCCAGTTTGGGGGTTGAGAGTGGGCGCTTGTTCCCACAACAGCCAGCCAATATCATGTTGTTCGGCGGCGAGACAGAGTTCTTTTGGCGGGACAAACTGTCCGAACTGTTCATTTCCCCAAGCGCGTGCTAATTCACCAGAAACCCAGGCGTGGTTCGGTTGCGTGATGCAAATAAGTCCCTCTTTGGATGAGCGATGTAGCATGATTTCAAAATTCAAAATCGAACAATTCTCATTTTGAATTGATTCCCCTGAGTATAAGCTGAACTTGCGCTATTTTAGCTGTGCTACACCACCATCGTGGTTTACCACGTATCCTACAAGCAAGTCAATTATGACTACTAATTAATTAGGTACACAAGAGGTGATAATTTGCCTAAATTCCTCCGGTTCTGGCTGACCGTCTTGTAATTCTTGACCAATTTCAATGAATTCATCCAAGGTATAAGTTTCTTGAATCTTCTCAATCGTGCAGGTACAAAACGCCCTGATTTCCTCTGGGCGATCGCCAACACAGTTTTCGAGATAAATTTGGACAATCTCAGGGGGATAAGCATTCGTCGGTTCTTGGGGCGTCATATCAGGCGTTTGGGAACTCCCTCTAGGTGCGCTCACAAGTACCAGTATCAAGGTACTCATTACTGACGATAGGGTCTGAATTTTTTTCATGATTTTTTTTATGAGCGCTATTGAGGTGAATGACACCGACATGAGGTCACTCAGCGACATTTTCATTAAAATAGTGTAACGGAAATTGACGGTAGGTGCATCTAGATTCAATAGATCCCCCTTGCGTCCCCCTTAAAAAGCAGGGCTGATTCATTTTCCCGAAGCCCGTCAGGGACTTAAGTCCCTGCCTAATAGCCCAAGTCGTCTTTAGACGACTCAACCACCAATTATTAGTCCTCTACCCTTCGGGAACGCTAAAAGCGAACAGAGTACTTTAGCTATGAGACAGGGGTTTGAACCCCTGGCGGATGAGCTGCCCAGCCAACGTTAAGCGATGATAAGCAACTTGAACAACGTACTACGGAATTAGAAGAAAAACTACATTAGTTAAAAATTGATAACATTTCCCCGCTTTTGGACTAGACAAATCCCAAAAGTCATGTATACTAAGGTTGTGTGTGTGAGGAAAAGGTAAAGGCGCTTGGGGTCGAAACACGGCAAGACTCCCAGGCGTCTTTCCCATTTTTAGAGGAAGTCGGGACTCTTCTCCTACCCGATCGCCGACTCTAGTTCCGTAAGATCCGCTTCAGCCTGATCCTGGGCGTCTATTGATTTATGCCATAATTTTGCCCAGAGAGAGTGATAAAGCAATCAACACTCCTGATTCATCTTGTCTGGCTTTACAGAAGGTTAGCCTCTCTCTTAAGAGGGATCTAATTGTTACCAAAGGGTGTGATAGTTTTTACAACAATCGGGTCGAATTAAACAGGTGGCATTGTCCATGGTGCTTGTCTTGATTTCCCTTGTGCTTACTTGTCTGGTTGGAATTAGTCGAAAACGTCTGCAGGGGCAAGTAATAAAAGGCAAAACCCGGTAAAATTACGTCAGATGTTAGAGTTAAAAGTTATAACCTGTGGGGTAATCTGAATCAGGTGCGGATAACTCGCCCGTTGGCTCATTCTGAGTTGGGCGATCGCACGGCTAAAACCTTGACAAATTTCTCAGACCATGCATTTACAGAGGGGTTATATGAAAATTGGCAGCAACTACCTGGGTAACGGTCAATGTGAATTCCGAGTTTGGGCGCCGTTGCGGGAAAGCGTCGCGGTTCACATCGTCTCTCCCCAGGATCAGGTTATTCCCCTGCAAAAGGATGAATGGGGATATTGGCAGGAAACGGTAAAAGCTGACCCAGGAACCCTCTATGTCTATCAACTCGATGGCTCACTGGAGCGACCTGATCCCGCCTCCCACTACCAACCTCAGGGAGTCCATGGTTCTTCTCAGGTGGTGGATCACCAATTTAACTGGACTGATGATTCCTGGCAAGGAATTCCCCTCAAAGACCTAATTATTTACGAACTCCACGTCGGTACATTTACACCAGAGGGAACCTTTGAATCCATTATCCCCCGCTTGAGTTACCTTCAGGATTTAGGCATAACCGCGATTGAAATTATGCCCGTTGCCCAGTTTCCCGGAAGCCGCAACTGGGGGTATGATGGGGTTTATGTCTATGGCGTCCAAGAGTCTTATGGGGGACCTGGGGGGTTGAAAAAACTCGTGGATGCTTGTCATCAGGCGGGGATCGCGGTCATTCTAGATGTGGTGTATAACCATTTCGGACCCGAAGGCAACTATCTTTGGGCCTATGGTCCGTACTTTACTGATCAATACCGTACCCCTTGGGGCAATGCGGTTAACTTTGATGGCGCCCATAGTAATCAGGTACGGAATTTCTTTATCCAGAATGCTCTGTACTGGTTAGATAATTACCACATTGACGCCCTACGGGTTGATGCAGTTCACGCGATTTACGATATGAGCGCTCAACCCTTTCTACAAGAGTTAGGGGATGCAGTCGCCAACTGCAATCGCACCACGCCAGTGCAACGATACATCATCGCCGAAAGTGATCTCAATGACGTGCGCGTGATTAAACCCAGAGAACAAGGGGGATTTGGTCATGATGCTCAATGGTGCGATGACTTTCACCACATCTTGCATACCCTATTAACCGACGAACAATCTGGATATTACGCAGATTTTGGCAAAATTGAGCAGTTGGAAGTCACCCTGCGCGAAGGCTATATCTATAGTGGGCAATATTCCAGCTTCCGCAAACGCAACCATGGGAATTCAGCAGCAAATCGTCCGGGTGAACAATTTGTCGTCTGTATCCAGAACCATGATCAAATTGGCAATCGACTGATTGGCGATCGCTTATCCACTTTGGTAGACTTTCAGGGGTTGAAGCTAGCGGCTGCGGCTGTATTGCTTTCTCCTTATGTCCCCATGCTATTTATGGGTGAAGAATATGGGGAAGACGCACCCTTTCCCTATTTTGTTAGTCACAGTGATCCCGATTTAATTGAAGGCGTGCGTAAAGGGAGGGCTGAAGAATTTAAAGCGTTTGGTTGGGACAACGCACCTGATCCCCAAGGAACAGAAGTCTTTGAGCAGGCAAAATTGCAGTGGGATAAGATTGATCAAGGGAAATATGGCTTGTTGCGGCGCTGGTACAAACGGTTAATTCAGCTACGCAAAGAAACCCCTGCTTTAGCTACCCTAGATCGGCAGAATCTGAATGTATCTAGTTTGTCCCCAGAAAAGATTATCGTTATCCATCGCACGGCTGGAGATAACCAAGTCCTCGCCTTGATGAACTTTGCCAAAGATGCGGTAACCGTTTCGCCTCAGATTCCCCAAGGAAACTTCTCAAAAGTTATTGACTCGGCGGATAAAGAATGGATGGGTGAGGGATCTCAACTCCCCCAACAGATACAAGCTGGACAATCCTTAACCATTGCTCCCCTAAATTTTGCTTTATATTGTAAGTAACTGTAGCATCGGTTCAGTCGTTAAAGAAAGCAGTAATTAGCCAAACAGGGGATGTAAGCTGAGTCAAAATCATACCACTATCAACGAATAGCAAGATAATGTATGTATGGGTTGATGTGTCAATCCTGGCGGCTGAACTGGTATTATAGTGCCAGACAGCAGAGGTTTCCCTCTAGTTCTTATCTGAGTTACCCTGTTTCTCTGTCTTTTGGGTTATTTCTACCAAGCTCTACTCCTTTTGGATGGCAGATCCTATCCTCAACAGATGTATCCCAGTGCTGTACTCTTAGTGTTGCCCAAAGCAAATGCCTTTGTCATAAAATGAGGTTAAGCTATGATTTAAAATAAGGTTAAGCTATGATTTAAGCATTAAGTTCAACGCCACTATCCTACTGTTTAACATCTTGGTTAGTAAGCAATTTTTTTAAATCGAGTCCTAGAGCCAATGCTCTGTCAGTTCTTTAACCCCTCTAAAAGCTTATGATGCGGATTCCCGTCGCCACCTATAGAATTCAATTTAATCCCGCGTTTACCTTTGAATCAGCAAAAGCCATTGTTTCTTACCTGGCTGAATTAGGAGTTTCTGACTTTTATGCATCCCCCATATTTAAAGCCCGATCGGGTAGCACTCATGGCTACGATGTGGTTGATCCCAATCAAATAAACCCAGAACTCGGCGGCTTAGAGAACTTTGAGTCTCTAATTGAGCAGGTTCAACAACATGGGTTAGGATGGCTTCAGGATATTGTGCCGAACCACATGGCATTTGATAGTGAAAACCCGATGCTGGTTGAAGTCTTGGAGAATGGTCCAGATTCTCAATATAAGGATTATTTTGATATCAACTGGGAGCATCCTTATGAAGGCATTCGAGGGCGAGTATTAGCGCCATTTTTAGGTAAGTTTTGCGGCGATTGCTTAGAGAGTGGTGAACTCAAACTTCAGTACAACCAAGAAGGGATAACCATTAATTACTATGACCTGAAGTTCCCCATTCGGATTGAATCCTACTCCAATGTCTTAACCTACGATTTAGCACGCATCCGCCGGAAATTAGGCAGAAATCATCCCGATTTTGTTAAGTTTCTAGGCGCTCTCTATGCTCTAAAATACATTCCCTCGGGCGAAGAAGGAATGGAACGCTATGACCAGATTAGCTTCGTCAAGAGCATGTTATGGGAACTCTGGAATGATAGTGTAGAGGTCAGGGATTTTATCGACGAAAATATTCAAATCTTTAATGGAGAACCCGGAAAACCCGAAAGCTTTGACTTGTTAGAGCAATTGTTAGCCGAGCAGTTTTTCCGTCTCGCGTACTGGAAGGTGGGTAATGAAGAACTGAATTATCGACGATTTTTTACCGTCAATGACTTGATTTCCGTTCGCATCGAAGATGAGAAAGTTTTTAAACATAATCATGCTTTGATATTCAAGCTCCTTGAAGAACAGAAATTTAGCGGCGTGAGAATCGATCATATCGATGGACTTTATGATCCGGCTCAATATTTAAATCACTTGCGAGACTATGCGTCTGATGCTTACGTTGTGGTTGAGAAAATCTTGGAAGAGCATGAAGATTTGCCCTTAACCTGGCCCGTACAAGGTACGAGTGGGTATGATTTCTTAAACAAAGTTAATGGTATTTTTTGTCATCAGCAGACTCAGCCGAAGTTTGACAGCGTTTATTATCGCTTTATCGGGAATTCCATATCCTATCAAGCCATAATAGATGAAAAAAAGCGGTTGATTATAGCCAAGCATTTGACCGGAGATATCGATAATTTAGCTAATTTACTCAAGCGAATTTCGTCTCAGTACAGATACGCCAGTGACTTTACTATCTATGCGCTGAAAGCCGCCTTGGTAGAAATCATGGCGCTGTTTCCTGTATACCGAACCTATGTAAGTCCAGAAGGTTTAAGCCAAGCGGATCGGGAGTATATTGAGTACGTCATTGCCAAAGCCAAAGAAAATACGCCAATTTTCTTTAATGAACTGACGTTTATTGAGAAGTTTTTATTACTGGAAGTTGACGATTCGTTGGTACCAGAAGAAGCCGAACAATGGCGTTATTTTGTCATGCGGCTGCAACAGTTTACTGGACCGCTGACTGCCAAGGGAGTAGAAGATACGGCTTTCTATATTTATAACCGTCTCATCTCTCTCAACGAAGTGGGCGGTAATCCGGGTGAATTTGGCGTTTCCTTAGACGACTTTCATGACTTTAACCAACACCGCATCGCTTATTGGCCCCATACAATAAATACAACAGCAACTCACGATACTAAACGTGGTGAAGATGTGAGAGCAAGAATTAATGTCCTTTCCGAAATTCCCGGCGAGTGGGATAATATGTTGAGAGAATGGCAGGAAATAAACGCTGTTCACAAGGATTGTATTGATGGGTTAGATATTCCTGATCCCAATGACGAATATTTTCTTTACCAAACCTTGCTAGGAACTTTTCCCTTTGATGAAACGGAGTTCCCTACCTATGTGCAGCGGATCAAAGACTATATTATCAAGGCAATCCGAGAGGCAAAAGTCCATACCGCTTGGTTAAGACCGGATACAAACTATGAAGAAGGGTTTATTCGGTTTGCTGAACGCTTACTCAAAGATACCCCTGATAATCCGTTTTTAGAAGCGTTTCGACCGTTCCAACGCAAAATCAAACATTACGGCATTTTTAATAGTCTCTCCCAAGTTTTACTGAAACTGACATCTCCCGGTGTTCCTGATTTTTACCAGGGAACGGAACTGTGGGATTTAAGTGTAGTTGATCCCGATAATCGCCGTCCTGTGGATTTTGAACAGCGGCTGAAGTTATTGAAAGAACTGAAACAGCGCAGCGAAACCGATAATCTGGGTTTAGTTCAGGAACTTTGTCAGACTCCAGAAGACGGTCGAATTAAGCTATTTGTCATCTATGAAGCTCTAAAAACACGGCGCGAGTATTTAGAGGTATTCCAGCGAGGAGATTACCATAAACTGACGGTTATTGGCAGTTTGAAGGATCATGTTGTTACCTTTGCCCGAACCTGGGATCATACAACGGTGATTGTCATTGTCCCTCGGCTGTTGACGAGTTTAGTTAAGCCAGGAGAATATCCCATGGGTGAACAAGTTTGGCAAGAAACCCGGATTTCTTTACCTTCTAGTTCGTCGTCTGTGTGGCGGGATGTGATGACGGGACGGGAAATTCAGGGGGACGATACGCTGTGGATTCGAGATGTTCTCACTGATTTTCCGGTGGCGTTATTGGTTAATCAGAATCAGCAGGAGTGATGAATAGATAAACACTGTAGGGGCGACCGCCGCCCGTGTCAATAGGGGGAGCTGGGGGAGTCGGATAAAGTACCTACCAGAAAAGGGCGAGTCGATACAGGTTAATTCTCACACCGTCATATTGATGCAGCGACTCGCCCCTACAACCAAAAAGAACGTTAAGTCAAGAATAATGATCTACTGATTAAACACCATCGCCGGATCAAGGCGCGTCACTTTCTGAATCGCGAAAATAGCCGAACCGACGCACATTACCACCGTTATTGCTAAAACTGCGATCGCGGATACGGGGGTGATCAGAATCAAAATCCCCTGAGTTGCTGATGTCCACAGGGCTACACCGTAGCAGAGGCACATCGCGGGGAGATAACCGAGAACCGACATCCACATCGCCTGTTCAATAATTACGCCGTAAATGCGCCAATCTGAGGCGCCAATTGCTTTGAGAGTACCAAATTCTTTAATATGGTCAGATACCGACGAATAAAGAATTTGACCGACAATAATTACACCAACCACGACACCAACCACCGCCCCCAATCCCAGAATAAAGCCAATTCCGGTTCGCTGTTGCCAAAAGTTTTGATTCAGTTTAATAAACTCCTGGCGAGTATAGGTACTCACATTCGGTAACGCTTTCTCTAATCGAACTTTGAGTTGTGACAAATCCTCACCCGGTTCCGCCGCAATTAAAACATATTGAATCAAGTCAGAAGCGACTAATGGATTAGGTGGCGGTGGGGGTTGATTCCGCAGTTCGGCTTCCGAGATTCTCGAATAGGTATTGGTACAAATTAAATCCTCAGCACCTGACGGTAATTTACAGGAGAGTTCCGACTTTTGACCCGATGTTAAGAACGCATTAGCACTGGTTAGGGAGGTAAACATGAAAGAATTAGACACAATTGATGCATTCCCTTGGGTGAAACCCACCACCCGGGCGGGCAAAGAATTTACACGGGCAATATCCCCAATCTGTTGCACATTCAGGGAATCTTGGTTGGTTGCATCTACAATAATTTTATAGGGTTCAGATAAGTCCCTCACATCGCCTTGCACGATATTTATCGGTTGAAACAATTGCCCATTGGGGTCAAATCCCACCACTTTTACTCGGGTAATTTCTCCTTGGGGTGGATTCCATAACGCGCCACTAAAAATAAGGGCTTCAGCTTTAGCAACCCCTTCCACATTACGGGCGGAGATAACATGGGATAAGGGAATGGGTAATGTCAACTCCATTTGCACTAACTTATCAGATGCCACCCAAATATCTGCGTTAGAATTATAAATTAACTGAGCCGTAGATTGGGTAAATCCATTAAAAATACCTGTTTGCAAGGTAACTAAACTTACAGCAAACATAATCCCAGCTTGGGCGACTAAAAAGCGGGGAATATCTTCGAGTAAGTTTTTCCGGGCAAGAGAAACCATTTTCGTGTGTTTGTTGTTTAGAATCTCTTTGAAAATTTGGTCGGGGCGGGCGCGAGTTACATCTGGGTGAGGGAAGAAACTATAATAGTAAAACCCGCCCCTACATAAAGATTTTCTCAGGCTTCATCCTCAGAGGGCCACAGCAAGCGAACTGCCATTAATGCGAAACCCACCGCCGCGATCGCTTTGAGAACTCGCACCGGGAATAGTTGGGCTACGCCACCCCCAGCTAATACGCCCATAAACGTTGCCAAAAGCAACGCGGCTACAGCCCCCAAGAATACCGCACGGGGGGACTTGAGACTACCCCCAAGCGCGATCGCAGCCAGTTGGCTTTTGTCACCAATTTCGGCTAAAAATACGGTAATGAAACTTAATCCTAGTAATTGCCAATCCATAATATTTAAAATTCTCTGATTTAGTCAGGGCGGGTTTAGTTACATCTGGGTGAAAAAAACGATAGTGGTGAAACCCGCCCCTACACTGTCCAAACTGTTTCATCCCAGTTGCACCACATCCCATAGCAGCATGACGGAAATGAAGAGTAATAATGTCCCGGCGGCGGTTTCTAGGGTTTTGGGTTGTAAACGATTGGCTAACCAGGTTCCTAGTAAGACACCGAGTAAGCTGGTGGTAATTAGTGCGATCGCGGCACCTGTAAATACAATCCACGGAGATTGAGATTCTGCACTGATCAGCAGGGTAGCCAATTGGGTTTTATCGCCAATCTCAGCTAGAAAAATAGTCAGGAAGGTTGAACTAAACACACCCCATATCCCCCGTTGGCGCTTGACGATTGGGCGCAAACTTGCAGGATTGGGGGAAATCGCTAACTCAGACGGATCACAGACATCTTTGGGGGCTGGATTCATCGAGGCAAAAGGTGCTCTCAGGACAAAACTGACGATGGGCAGGGAAGATGGTTTCACAGGGAGTTCTCAGTTCACATCAATCTCTTTTCATATTCTATTCATCTTTGCATAACTTTACAAAATCGGTACGGGTAACATTCGCTACCTAAGAGTCGCTTCATGCCTACATCGGAGACTTTTTCATATACCCACCTCACGGTCAAAGCGTAACATCTCCAAACTGCGATCGCCGTAGAGATCGGTGATATGATCTCGACAACAGTCGATGGCAAAGTCGTTTAACTCTTCCGGTTCAATCCCGAACATCTCCTGAAAGATATCCGCCTCCACCCGACAGAAGCGAGGGCGATGGGCATAAATGCGACATTCACGAGTCTCATGATCAAAATTGACACACCATCCATCTTCCCCCACCATACTCAGATACTTGTCCAACTCCTCTGGAGTCAGATAAGTTTCTAATCCAGGGCGTTCTGTTGGGTCAAGATAACAGCATGCACCACATTGCTTTACACAACGCCAAGTTGCCATTGCGTTTCACCATAGCGATTAATTGCAGGTTTCTCTAGGATAACGGGTTTTCGTCTGTGGGATGGGGAATGATGAATGACGAATGACAAATGACATTTTTGTTGCGTTTTGTATAGTTTTGTTAATTTGATTAAAAAAACTGGGCAATTAGCCAGTAAAATCTAATCGGCAATTTTTAACGACACCATCCAAATTAAGTTAATCGGGAGGAGAGATGGATTTAAGCTTTTTAGGGAATATAAACTGGGAACTGATTGCTCAGCTTAGCGTGCTGGCTGCGATCGTGATTGCTGGTCCTGTAGTCATTTTTCTACTGGCTGCGTTTAAGGGAGATCTCTAGCCGTCTGTTTGTAGGGGGAGCATCTTGCTCCCTGATGCATTGAAGCTGGGGGAGCTGGGGGAGCTGGGGGAGCTGGGGGAGCTGGGGGAGCTGGGGGAGCTGGGGGAGCTGGGGGAGCTGGGGGAGCTGGGGGAGCTGGGGGAGCTGGGGGAGCTGGGGAAGCTGGGGGAGATAGGGAAGCCATGTGATGACAGTTGTAGGGGCGGGTTTGACAACTATCGTTTCTTTTGCACCCTTTCTCTAACTAAACCCGCCCCGACTAAATGACAAATGACGAATGACAAAGGACAAATGACCAATGACAAAGGACAAATGACCAATGACAAATCACAAGTTTAAAGCACGAGTCGCGGCTTTGATTAACTGATAATAGTGAGTTTGGGTAACATCCACCTGTTTAGCTTCGTCCCGATTGAACCCTAAAAGTCCGGTACGCTGTCCTTTTTGAATTACCAGAACTTTGCCTTGATCATTTTTAATTCGTAATTCGTTTAATGATTCCCACAAGCTACAGGTATAACGGCGTTCATTGTGATAAAATTCGGCTTTTTTTATCGATGATGGGGCTGATTCACTCACCCGAATGCCGACTAACTCTAATTCAATTGTCACATTTCCATTCCAGGCATTATCTTTGAGTTTATAGGCAATATCTATATTCGAGGGTAGAGGGAAATATTCACCCCAACGCCACGCGATCGCATTCAGTTTTTTGGTACTGTCAACCGTAGACAGGGTAAGCTTTACATGCCCATTGCCCACAATTTTTTGTTCCACAACCTTCACATTGGGTGTCCAGAAAATGGGGTCGGAGTTGTCAATTCCACAGGGGTGCAGTCGGTCAATTTGCTGGTACAGATTATGAGTAATTTGATTAAAATTTGCCTCAACGTCAATGGAAACTAAGGGTTTTAGATGTTCGGGTTCTAAGCATTGATGGGCAAAGCGACTGAGTTGAGTTTGAAACGCTGTTAAATTTGCAGTCGGTAACGAGAAGCCTCCCGCTGCTTTGTGTCCGCCAAATTTTCCTAATAAATCACGGCAAAATTGCAGGGCGTCAAAGACATGAAATTCGGGAATTCCTCGTGCGGAACCGCGAATCTGTTCTTGATTTTCGTCTTCATAGGTGCCAATAAATACCGGGACACCATACCGTTCCACCAGGCGCGACGCCACAATGCCAATCACACCATGATGCCAACCCGGTTGAACGAGGACGAGAACGCGCTGCTGTTGCCAGTTTAAGCCCTCTTGTTCAATCAGTGCGATCGCGTCTTTCTCGATTTTCTCACACAGGTGCTGGCGTTCTTTGTTAATTTCTTCACATTGCATCGCCCTTTCTTTGGCAATTTCCCCATCGCTGGTGGTGAGGAGTTCAATCACGATTTGCGGATCAGCTAAGCGCCCCACGGCGTTAATTCTAGGTCCGAGTTTAAAGCCAATATCTTCGGGTTTCAGGGCGATTTGATCTTCACTGACGCCTGAGTTTTGGATTAAAGCCTGAATTCCCGCCAGTTGAGATTTGGGTAAGCGTTGCAATCCTCGTTTTAACCAACGGCGGTTAATTCCAGTTAAGGGGGCGAGATCAGCAATGGTACCGAGGGTAAACAGTTCTAGGAGTTGGCTAGTGAGTCCCTGTAATTGACCAAGTTCTTGGGCGAGGGTAACGGCTAGTATATAAGCGACACCGACTCCAGCTAAACTGCGATAAGGGGAGGATTCTGGTAACTGTTTCGGGTTGAGGATTGCATCGGCGTTGGGGAGTTCGGGGGGAAGGTCGTGATGATCAGTAATAATAACAGTCAGACCCCGTTCTACAGCCAGTGCGATCGCCTCATGGGCAGAAATACCATTATCCACGGTGAGAATTAGCTTTACGCCTTTATTAGCGAATTCTTCCACGATGCTAGTATTGATCCCGTACCCGTCTTTCATCCGGCTGGGAATCGCATACTCCACATCCGCCCCTAACCAGCGTAATGCCCGCAGTAACAAGGCGGTACTGGTCATCCCATCGGCATCATAGTCACCACAGATAGCTATTTTCTCATGTTCTGCGATCGCATCTTTGAGCATATCCACACTAATCGCCAAGTCAGGAAATTCATCAATCGGACTGGGCATAACCTGGGATTCTGGATATAAATAGACCATGGCTTGGTCTACGGTGTCGAATCCTCGGTTAATCAACACTTGACCCAGCAGGGGTGACAATCCTGTCCCTTGGGCGAGTTGGTTAGCTTTTTCCGGGTAAGCTGGGTCGAATTGCCATCGCTGATTGGGCAAAGTTTTTGGGGAAGGGGATAGGTCAGAACTGGATTGGCTGAACACGCTAACTTGAGCAATTACATTGGGGCTAGGGATAGTTTACAGCAGATTTGTCCTTTGTCATTCGTCCTTGGTCATTTGTCAAACATCTGATACCTGTTCTGCCTAATCGGGAAGAAACACAGATGAGGGCGTCTATAGGCGTGCAAGGCTTGCATTGGTGGAAAGCCGAGGTGTCGGGGCGGGTTTTACTGATAACGTTATCGCACAAACTGATAACTTGACTAAACCCGCCCCTTTTTTTCCTTTGGTATCTATACCAAAGATCAAATCTGAATGATTTTCCTGATTAAGCTAATTTTGCCAATACTGTGGCTAATTTACTACCCAATTGTTTCACCGCCGCTTGTTGCGTCTCATCAATCAAGTTTCCATTTTGATCAAATGCCTGATAAGCATTAGGAATCGCTTTCTGATCCGGCAAAACTAACACGCCAATATTACCGAGAATGGCACGAACATGCACCAAACCCCGTAACCCACCTATTCCTCCGGGTGAGGTACTCATCAAGACAGCCACTTTATCCCGAAAACAGGAGAGGGCGAGAGAGGGTCCACCTGGTTCTGGACGAGATGCCCAATCAATGGCATTTTTGAGTAAGGGTGAGATAGAACTGTTGTATTCCGGTGAGGCGATGAGTAAGCCTTGATGGGCTTTCATCAGTTGCTTGAATTTGAGGACAGTTTCGGGAATGCCTTCTTTTTCTTCCGCATCTTGGTCATACAGGGGCATCGGTAAATCGCGAAAGTCTAGATAGGTGACTTGGGCACCGGCTTCTTTTGCTCCCGCAACCGCAATTTGTACTAATTTTTTGTTCCAGGAGGTTTCCCTGCTGCTACCTGCAAATGCTAGAATTTTAGGTGCGTTTGTCATAATTGATTTTAATCCTTTTAGCCGCCAATATTGAGTTAATCTGACTCGATAGTTTAGGCATAAAATGGCGTCTTGTCAATCGTTTTACTGAAGTTAGCCAATTTAGAAGGGCTGATTGGTTTGTGAGGCATCAAGATGTTGCGATCGCGTCTTCCGCCGTCGCCACCATGCATCAATGGAGACGTCATTGAAACTATTGCCAGCGACTAAGATAAAAAACACCAGGCAATATACTAACTGACTCGTCGCTGTATCCCAGTTTTGGAGTAATGTCACCCCATACATCAGCACAACCATTAAGCCAAACCCGGTGACTAAAGCCGCTTGAGTCGCTAATCCCAGTGTCACCAGAAATCCGACTATAAATTCCACAATTGGCACAAGTAAAGCTGGCGCTCTGACTAAGGGTTCGGGAATAAATGTATCTTGAAATAGATCCACCATCGACTGGGCAAAGCCGGGAATATTACCGAGGCGGGTAAAGCCATGGTTAAAGAAGTTTATGCCTAAAACGATTCGCAAGAATGTATAGGCGATGACAATATCTCGACGACGGAACCAGAGTGTTGGTTGATTTGGCATTTTATTGATGGTTTAGAGTTGTTTGTACGGCGAAGACAGCGCAACTACGAACTAAGCTGGAGCTAACCATAAGGCGACATTCTTGACATAAGCCTGAATATCTGATAAAGCCTGCGGGTTTTGCTTCATCCCATTCCCAGGGGGTTCATCCACAAAGCTAGGACATCCTGTGGCAATATCCCAGTTGTAGTCAACGAGATGATGGAATGTTGATTGAGCCACAACTCGTCCGAGAAGATTGCCTTCGCGATCGCGAGTTCTCTCGACGGCGATCACGAGATTAAATTCACGCCCGGTTATTTTGCTTTTACTTGTGGCAATAACTTGTGCATGATCAGCGTCATCGGGTATACCGATTCCGCCTTCATGAGGATGGGCGGGAAAAAAGGTAATCACACCCGTCGCTGATTCGGGATTTTTTAATAGGTTGTGAACGGGTACAATTGGGGTAATGGTTTGATAGTCTCCATTTCGACCTGAATGGTAATTGGGCCACAAAATCGATTGGGTTTCTACATCATCTGGGCAACAACGGGATGGATCGGGATCTGGTTGTTTGGTATGGAAATAATGAAAGATGCCAATCGATTTAAGGGGACACATCGACACCCCCATATCCTGGTGATCACGAGTCGCCAAAATCCCACCGCCTTGTTGATGAAAATGGCTAATCCCAGCACAGTCGTTGGTACTTAACCCATCGCCAACATCAAGGGCAAATAGCCAGAGTTGATCAAACTTATCTCGATCGAGGGTACTCAGCACTGGATCATCCCCATTAGCGTTGGGTTCCCTATCCCTCGTCGTTACTTGACACACCGGGTTTCCGGCTGCATCTGTGAGAGTGGTAAGATAGTTTCGTAATCGGGAAAAACGGGCGATTGTCCAATCGTCTTCCTCTGTCGATAATAAAGTTGTTTGTAAGAGGATGCGGATAGGCTGATGCATGGTAAGTTTTTCCAAACGTAAGCATGGGTTTTACGATTATCCTCTCTTGCCTGCCCAAATGCGACTAAACTCAAGCCTCGACACCCTTATTGATCAGCCATTGCCACGGAACCAGAATTCGCGCTAAGATGTATGCCTCCCCCTCACCCATGGGGTTACCGGAATTCAGGGTAACCCCACCCCCCTTGATCTCCCCATGGTTACTCCATAAACTTAGGACGCGATCGCTCCCTGAGAAGAATGGCATGATAATTAAAGAGGATAAGGGAATAAGCGGCGATGGTAAAAGATTCTCACCGACCAAGAAATGATGATATGGTTCTCGGCGGTCAAAATCCACCCCCGACTCAGGGCGTGGTATTGGGTGGTATCGCTGGGGTAAGGATGCGTTTAACCTCTCCTGTAGTGGATCAACGTTTGACAGCCATTACCGAAGCTACCGCCTATGGGGATGCTGGGTTAAATTTAGTGCTTCAAGCTTTTTTGCAAGATGAATCGCCACGGGTGCGACAAGCCGCCTATTTACTCCTGTGGGATAAGACACAACCGTGGGTTAAACAAGCCATTCAACATTATGTCCCTGCTAATCGGATTGCGTGGTGGCGGTTAAATGAAACAGAAGGGGACATCGCGGCGGATACTGTGGGAGGAAATGATGGTACGATTAAGGGCGCGACGCCAGTGACGATTGTTCCAGGTCGTATGCCAGGATTAGGAGGTGCAGGACATCCGGATGAGGTGAATCCAGAGTCTTATCACTTTGTCGAATATGTTCTACCTCAAGGATTAGGGAGTGCGTTGCAATTTGATGGGGATGATTATGTGGAAATTCCCCATGGAGCAGCTTTGAATTTTGGCGTTGGAGATTTCTCCATTGGTGTGGGAGTTAAGACTCGTAGTCGCGGACTTGAGGTGATTTTAGATAAGCGTGTGGAAACTTCTGGCTCGGTGCAAGGATATTGTTTATATCTGCATCAAGGTCGGTTGGGTTTACAATTAGCTGATGGCATTGAGTCAGCTTGGACAAATTATCATAGTCAGTGCTTAATTGCCGATGATCGCTGGCATTATCTGGTAGTAACTGTTGACCGAGATGGGACCGATGGGGGACGATGGTATGTAGATGGGATTGAGTTGGGGAATCGATTTAACCCAAAGGGACGACAGGGTTCGCTGAATAATTTTAAGCCTCTGCGATTGGGACGACGTTCGGATCATCCAGGTGTACCGGGATTCTTTCAGGGTAGGATGAGTGATGTACAACTGTTTAATCGATCGCTAGCCGCACCTGAAATTCAAGCAATTTATCAAAAGGTTGGGGTTAAGGGAACGCGATCGGGATTTATTCATAAGTAATAAGTATGCGCTTTAATCAATCTAGAGACGTAACTATGATTATGATAGACCCAATTACCCAGCCGGAGATCATACAATATAATCATTAACGTTCTCGAACAGCATTTGCCAAAATCCCTAAAATTTTCTTAATATCATTCAGATAATACTCATCCAAATCAATTTCGATAACCTTTCCTTTAAGGCGCAAAAACTTCCAATTGGTTCCTGACGTGACTGCACCATAAATTTCTGATATCCCATTTCCCTCGCGGTCATTGAATATCTGAGCTGCTACCATTTCCGCTACACACTGCCCCAATCCACCGATAAGATTTTCCTTCTTTGCTTCTACCAGCGTAATCACTGGCGCATTGACAAATAACTGTTCCGGAGACTGGCTGATCAGAAAATCGCAAACTCCATTCAAGCCGCACTCTTTATCAATATCAAATTCAATTCCCGAAAATAAGTTGATCTGCTCTTGTAACTGTCTTCTAATGTCGATTAAAATTGGAGCAATAATCATTTCAGACCGAGCTTTTTCACTATTGCTGGCTAAAGCCAATGGAATATTATAACGCAAAGTTTCTGTCAGTAATGGGCTGGGTTCAAACTCAGTAACATGACTGAACGTATTCATTTTTTCTACAGTAATTAAGTCAAAGTTTTTTTTGACCTTGGCTAAGGTAAAGTCACTATATGACATTGGCATCAAAGATAAAAACCTGTGGGTTGGGTTGACGTAGGAAACCCAACAAAATCTCAAGCAAAGATTCCCTACTACAAACTTCAATTTAGGCGTATGTAACACCCGTTACTGAGGGCGGGTTTTGTTAATACATTACCGGACATCAACCAAATGACTCAACCCGCCTTGACCACAAGAAATGGGGGACTTTTTTATTGCCAGCGTCCCACAACTACCCGCACTGTACCATCTTCTAACACGTCTTCTGCTTCGACAGAAAATCCTTGTTCTTGCACAGAATGCAGTAACATTTTATGGGCGTACTTTTGATTGACGGAATTGACGAATTCTGTTTGATTAATGCTCGCCCCCCAAAAATCGGCTACGAGTTCATACGCCTCTCCATGCTGGCGAAAGCCTAAATCGTAGCCATTAGACTGGCGAATCACATATTCTGCTTCTGTGGTATTTCCGTGATAGCCGCGTACTGAGGTATTGCATTCGACTTGATACCCCAACTCCTGCAAAGTTTGATGCAGAATCTCACCGTTTTTTATCTGAATATTGATGGTGGTGAAGTGAGACATAGTTTTCGAGGATGGTTAATGATAAATGAAGTTAAGGCAATGTTAGTGAGTTCAGCGTTTGTAGTAATCGATTCGAGCGTTTATGACGAAGACAGCGCAACTACGAACCCAAAGGAGTGTGTCATTGGAGTTAAGGCAATGAGTAGTTGGGGAAATTTATCTCTAGGGAAGGATGTGGGAGTGAGACTCTAGCCAGACGCGATCGCACATCTATTTTATTTAGTCTAAAGCATAACCGCAATTAGGAGGGTTCTCCATGAGACTTCGGATGATGGGTTTGGGTTTGGGTTTGGTGATGGTACTTTTGCCCGCTTGTAGTATTTTCTCTGAAGATGAGGCGGCTTTGCAGCCAGAGGGGACAACGATTGGTCATGGTTCTACCTTAGGCGATGTGACGGAGGATACGAGTGAGGTTGTCGGTGAGATTGTCAGTGTGGATGGGGAAGTGAAGAAGGTTCTCGGTTCAGATACATTTAAGCTAGAACAAGAAGGACTGTTGGGGGGGAATGACGTTTTAGTGGTGAACGCGAATCCCGATGTCCCGATTAAAAAGCAAAATTGGGTGAGAGTCACCGGGGTGGTGCGTAAGTTTGTCAGTACAGAGATAGAGAAAGATTACAATTTAACCTGGGATTTAGATTTTAAAGAAACGATTAAAGCCGAATACGAAAATCAACCTGTGATTTTTGCCGAATCAGTGGAACTCTTAGCGGTGGATTGAGTGGGAGTTTGCCCATATAGCGGCTTGGGTGCGATCGCGTAGGTTCAATCGGCTTAAAATATGGGTAATATGGTTCTTCACCGTCTTCTGAGAAATATACAGAGTTTGGGCAATTTCTCGGTTATTCGCACCCGTGGCGATTAAGCTTAAGATTTCCTGTTCTCTGGGGGTGAGTTCATCCCAGGCGGTTGAGGAATTGGAGACAGAAGCAGGGATTTGCGTCCGAATCTTTTGACCAATTCCTGGTCCTAATTGAGTATACCCCTTATGCACCGCCCGAATCCCTTGGGCTAATTCGTCAGGGGGTGTATCTTTGAGTAAATAGCCAGAGGCGCCATAATGCAAAGCTTGGGTAACGTACTCATCATCGTCAAATGTGGTTAAGACTAATATCTTGATGTGGGGAAACCGTTGACAGATTTGCCGAGTAGCAGCGACACCATCCATAACGGGCATACGCACATCCATGAGAATAATATCAGGTTGTAGGGTTTCCAGTTGTGCGATCGCCGTTTCTCCATTATCCGCTTCGGCGATAACCTCTAAATCATCTTCAAATTGTAATAAGGCTTTTAATCCGCGTCGGACTAAATTTTGGTCATCAACCAGTAAGATTTTAATCATTTCAGGAAATGAGGAAGCAGTGTAGAGACGTGCCATGGCACGTCTGGGAGATAGGGGAGATGCATTCGTAGGGGCTCTCGCATTCGCGCCCAAATCTATCGGTTTTATACCAACATTTCAACGCGAATGCTTCGCCCAATCCCCAACCATTAATCCCCAATGACGAATGACGAATGACGAATGACGAATGACAAATGACGAATCACCACTCAACTATAACTTGACACCCTTGTCCTGGTGATGTGTTAATGGTGAGATGACCCCCTAATTCCTGGGTACGTTCGCGCATCCCTTGCAGACCAAATCCTGTGGTATTGTGCGTCAAATCAAATCCTCTGCCATTATCCTGAATCATCAGATGGAACCGGGAATCTGTCCAAATCCGGATACTCACCTCCGTGGCTTTGGCATGTTTATAGATATTGGTGAGAGATTCTTGGATAATCCGATAACTCGCCATTTTCACATCGGGCGTCACCGGATGGGACAACTTGATTTGACAATCGGGTAAGATACCTGTAGACTTGTGGAATTCTTGAATTAAAGACGCGATCGCATCCTCTAGAGATTGCCCTTGTAACGGGTTAGACCGCAGGGTTGCCACGGATTGACGCACGTCTTGAAGCGCAGTAGCGGCGACTTGTTTGACTTCGATTAAAAAGTCTTTGGCTTCTGCGGGATTCGACTCTAAGAGTCGTAAGGCGGCTTCTAAGTGCAGGTTAAACGTAATCAGGGAATGTCCCAAGGAATCATGGATTTCCCTAGCAATGCGATTCCGTTCCTGTAAGGTGGCAATATCTTCAATCCGCACCGCATAGCGCCGCAGTTGAGCATTTGCCTGTGCCAATTCTTCCCGACTGCGCCGTTCGGCTAATAAAGCATCGACTAACAACTGTAAGAAGACTAAGACTAATCCAAACACTACTATAGAACTTAAGAGGATAAATAGCCAACGTTCTGGCACCGCAAAATGTGGGGGGCGAAAGGGAGGGCGAGGGCGAAGACTGCGAGACTGAAATCGGTCAACTTCCCGCATTAGGAATAATACAAAAGCGAATCCGGTAATAATTAAGCGGCTTTGTCGTTCAAAAATAAAACAGTTTCGGATAACTAAAATAATTAACATCAAGGGTAACATGCGAAGTTTACCCACCAGGGAAACGAGGAGAATTAAGCCGATTTCCACTCCGGTGTAAATCACCTTAACCGATTTCTGGGTCGGTAATCTCAACCCCATCAAACCAAAGACGGCTAAACCCAGCAGATTTAGGAAAGGGAAGCGAGGGAGGTGGGGAAAGGGAAACCGCAGGAATTCAACGATAGCAATGATTCCCAGCAGAATCCATTCTAGATATAAAAGGAAGGGAATTGGATGTTTGGTCATGGTTCATTGGTCATGGTTCATTGGTCATGGTTCATTGTTCATGGTTCATTGTTCATTGGTCATGGTTCATGGTTCATGGTTCATGGTTCATGGTTCATGGTTCATTGTTCATGGTTCATTGTTCATTGTTCATTCGTCATTCGTCATTCGTCATTCGTCATTTGTAGGGGCGAAGCATTTGGGCAGCCATCTTATGATACTTGTCCAAAATGTTCTACCCAAATGCTTCGCCCATTCAGGTGATGTCATTAGGAATAATTTTTGATAAAAAACCATCACCTCCGCCCTTCTAGGACTAAAGTCCTACCTCAAATCAGGACGTTTGCCTCAAGTCGTTTAACCCCTACAGTTTCTAGGATAAAGACATCAAAAACCAAATCGTTGACAACCTTAACATCATGAACATCAAAATCTTTCCTCTATTCGCCACCATCGCTGCAATTACCCTCGCGGCTGCACCCATGGCAGCATTTTCCCAACCCAAATTCGCGGAGGAACTCAACCTAACAACCGAACAACAAGCGCAGTTAGAACGCATCCGGGATAACAAACACTCGCAAATCGAACAAATTCTCACCCCCGAACAACGACAACAGTTCCAAGAATTGCAGGGACAACGCCAGCGACACCGGGAAGGAATGCGGGCGCTAAATCTAACTGAAGCACAACGAAACCAAATGCGGGAGATTCACCAATCCGCACGGGAGTTGATGCAGAATGTCCTAACCGAGGAACAACGGGAACAAATGCGTCAAATGCGGGAAAATCGTCGGGGTCAAAGAGGAATGGGACGCCCAAATCAAGCCCAATAGATAAAAAGTAACCCGAAATCCCCGTAGGGGCGCAGGTCGCCTGCGCCCTTTGTCAGTGACATGCGCCCTTTCTCAACATGGCACTTGTCTCAGCCTATTCTCATAATTAATCTTAATTGTCAACTATCCAAAAGATTGATTAAATGAAACTTCTGTAAAGATTGCCTGACAACCTTGAAGAGTTAGCAAACTATCCGGATTTTTCCCCCATTGAACGCCATTGACTGATAAAACTGATGTGTAGAGAAGCCTAACGTTTTGAACCAAGCATTCTATATAATAATGCCAACTCATCCCCCCTAAAACTGTCAATATTGTAACAAAATATTAAACATTAGCTGACTATACAGGGTTAACCACAGGTGTGAACCCTTCGCGTTAATTGTCAGCAAATCAGAGAAAAGAATGTTCTATTTCTATAGGGTTTAATGCCAAATTTTAGGTAGATATTTCATCTCTCCATGATGAAGTATTTTTTGTGTTTTTATAATGATTTCAACTTTACAAAACATTTATACAAAGTTCATTTTAACTTTATTGATCATCGAAAAAATACGGTTATAGTTAAGTTGTGGTCAGAGAAAAGTAGCAAAACGAACAAAAAAGCACAGTCGTTTCTGTAATTTTTTGGAAACTACACCGAAGCAAAAACTCCCAGGCACGAGGCGGCGCTGAACCATCGGATACCAGCACAGCAAGGCTTCATCAATGCCGGAAAGCTGGAAATTGTCCAGAACAACATTGCCCCAAAATCGTAATTAATTCACAGAGGAAAAATAAATGTCTAGTCCTATCAATGACAAATTTGCTGACAGCATTCGTTTAGTTGGTTCTGATTTTAGTACGACAGGAACTAACATTGGAGCTACAGGGGAAAGTGGTGAACCCTACCACGGTAGTGTTCCAGATACTTCTGTTTGGTGGAATTGGAGAGCTCCTGCTGACGGTGTGGTCACGATTAACACAGTTGGTAGTAACTTTGACACGGCACTAGGTATTCACACAGGCTCGGCAGTTGATAGCTTAAATACAGTTGTTTATAATGATGACTTCTGGGGCTTACAAAGCCAAGTAAGCTTCACAGTTGAAGCGGGACAAACCTACAATATAGCTGTTGATGGTTTTGGTGCTAGCCAAGGTTCCGTCAATCTCAACCTCGACTTAGACTTTGACTATACTCAACTTGGCACAAACGCGAGTGAACAACTCAACGGAACTCAAGCAAACGATGTCATCGCCGGACTAGCAGGAAATGACCAAATCAACGGTAACGGTGGTCATGATTATCTCGAAGGTAATGCAGGGAATGACACCATCGCCGGTGGTTCTCTGAGTGATTATCTCGATGGTGGTGCTGGTGATGACCTGCTTTTCGGTAACGGCGGCGGCGATGAAATCCTCGGTGGCGGCGGCAATGATGGTCTCTATGGTAGCTCTGATGCAGATTATCTAGATGGTGGCGCAGGTAATGACGTTCTCTACGGTAACGGTGGTCAAGACTACCTCCTCGGTGGCGGTGGTGCTGACACCATTTACGGCGGCGCCCAAGCCGACGAGATTCTCGGTGGCGATGGTAATGATTTGATTTACAGTAACGGTGGCGATGATTTGATTAACGGGGGTAATGGTATCGACGAAATCTGGCTCGGCGGTGGTGAAACCGTTGTCCTTGATGCCAACGACACTGGATACGATATCATTAGGAACTTCCAGTTAGGTCAGACTACTTTAGCCGTCAATGATATTAGTAATCTGAGTTTCGCCGATGGCGCGAATGGTGCGGAAATATACCAAGGCGGCAACCTGTTAGCTACCGTTAGTTGGCAGTCAGCTAGCACCTTTGCCAATAACATGAACAACATCTTTGTCGCCGCCTAGATATATCGTCTGATGTATTAGTCTTTCAATAGGGGAGCATATTCGTCTAGTCGAACCAAGCGGGAGATGCCAAGTGTCTCCCCATTTTTTGTCCCCGTAATGGTTTCGACCAGACGCCTGACCTTTTGACCCAATCCCCGACTTCTTCAAGTCGCAGACCTCTAATTGACGCTCTCCCTCCTAGAAGAAGGGATATTGTATGGAAATTTCGTTCCATATATCCCGGTAAACGGGTTCCCAGGCACACGATATTCGCCATCTAGGGCATCGTGTTATCTCCTAACACCCTGTCGATTCAGGGCTGGGCGTTTCAAACCTTTGCGGTTTGGGTTCCGCCGA
>NZ_JAVKEW010000178.1:0-26713 GCF_040226375.1 Coleofasciculus sp. G2-EDA-02
AAGCAAAATCGTAGGGTGCGTTAGCGAAGCGTAACGCACCATCGCTAGTTTGCGGTTAAATTAGGCGCAGGTTGGTAAAGGGCGCACGTCGGTTGGTAAAGGGCGCACGTCGGTGCGCCCCTACGGGGATTGTTGGTTATCTGGTGGCGCACCTGTAATCGTAAACGCCGCCCAATAATAGGGATGCTGAAATAGTTTTTCCTGCTGCTTATCGGGTTCTATTTCACGGATTTTGCCCAATTCACCTCTAATCTTAGGGCGGAGGGTATTCTCTTCTTCCGGTAGTCGCTTAGAAATTACCTGATAATAGTCTAGAAACTATTGTAGAGACGCGATGAAAGAAGCGTCTGGGCGGGTTTAGTTACATCTCTTGTGCAACCGAAAAGATAGTCGTGAAACCCGCCCCTACAGACATTGCGCCACATACCGTGAAAGTCTGGGTATTGTTTTATGGTATATCGTTTGTTTATCGGGATTGGGTTGGATGCGATCGCGGGTTTTCTATTCATTCGCCATTTAAGTCAAGGGCGATCCGATACAATTGAGTGGATGGGTGGTGTTCATTGATGCAGGCAGGTCGCCCCTACAGTATATTTATAATTGGGTGACGACAGGGGGTTAATTGATTCCCGTGGGATTTAGAAACCTGCGAAGGCAGGTTTTGTTTGTGTAGATGCGGTTTTAACCGCCCCATCCTAGAGCTATCCTAATTTGACGAAAATTGCCTGCACCAGCTTCACCAGTTCAAAGGTGACAAAGATAGCGAGAATAGCTGTAACCAAGCTATTTAAGACGCGATTATTGCCATAGCCAAACACAGAGGCACTAAATTTGATCAACACAAAGGCGAGACAGGTAATGACGGCAAGTTGCAAAAAAGTCATAGGTTCTGGTTTAACTAAGTATTTTTGCTGATTAGACTATATTACCAATTAATCGACTGAGGGTGACTGGGTGCGTTGGACAATGCCAATAAAAGCATCTTCTAGAGAAAACGGAATCGCTCGCAACGACTCAATTTTAATACCTGCATCGTCTAACACAGAGCGTACTTGGGGAATTTCCCCATCGGGATGATCCAGAACCAAGTGCAAGCGATCGCCAAATATTGACACCCGCCATGAGTCTATCTTACTTTTGAGTAAGTTTGAGGCATTTTGCGTCTGGTCAGTCACCACCTCAATCAACTGACCCGGTTGTGCGGCTTTAATTTCACTAGGCGAACCCTGCGCCACCACCTCACCCGCCACCATAAACCCCATGCGATTACATTGTTCGGCTTCTTCCAAATAATGGGTGGTGACTAACACCGCTGTTCCTAATCGGGCAAACTGATTAATAAACCGCCAAAACTGACGCCGCGCCAACGGATCAACCCCGGAGGTTGGTTCATCCAAAAACAAAATTTCCGGTTCATGCATCACCGACGCACCAAACGCCACTCGCTGCTTCCATCCCCCCGGTAATCGCCCGGTGAGGATATTTTCCTTTCCGACTAACCCACAGGTGGCTAATACCCAATCAATTTTCGTGGGGCGTAGTCGTCGGGGTACACCGTAAACCCCACAATAAAATTCTAGATTCTGGATAATTGTTAAATCATCATACAGGGTAAATTTTTGACTCATATACCCAATGCGTCGCCGCAACTTGCTACTGCGGAGGTTATGAGTTTGTCCGGCTAAAGACATGGTTCCCGATGTCGCCGGAATTAAGCCACACAGCATTTTAATGGTTGTTGTTTTCCCTGCACCATTTGCTCCGAGTAATCCATATATTTCCCCATACTTAATTTCTAAATTAACACCTTTAACGGCTTGGAATTCACCAAAGATTTTCTTTAAATTATTCGCCCCAATCGCAATAGAATTGGCAGAGAGAGACGATGATTGATTACCTGTTTTAACCCCATCGCCTCCTTGAGCAGAGACGTAGCATGCTACGTCTCTACAATCTTTGTGCCGAGGAAAGGGGATGAATTCCGGTTCATTCCCCGCCGCCCGCAGACGTTTAACAAAGACGTTTTCTAACGTGGGATCAGCGATTTGAAGACTGTTTATTTCTAATTGCTGTTGACGCAAGCGATCGCGAATTTCTGCTTCTCCATCCGTCGCGTCTTCCACCAGCACATCCAGTCTATCCCCAAAGGTTTGCACATCAACAATGGAAGTCTGTTGAGTGGGTATCGTCTCATCGTGCAAAACCGCCTCAGCCGCTTCAATATTCGCCGTTCGCACCTCCAGTCGTTGCAATCCCAGACTCTCTCGCAATTGGGAAAGCGTACCAATTTCCTGGATTTGACCCTCATACATTAACGCAATGCGATCGCACCGTTCGGCTTCATCGAGGTAGGGCGTCGCGACTACAATGGTTACACCTTCACTCGCAACAGTAGCCAGAACATCCCAGAATTCCCGCCGAGATACCGGATCAACCCCTGTTGTCGGTTCATCTAATAGCAAAACCTCCGGTTGAGCGATGAGCGCACAACAGAGGGCTAGTTTTTGTTTCATCCCCCCAGAAAGTTGTCCCGCTAAACGATCAGCGAATTGCTGTAAGTTCATTAACTGCAAATATTTGCGGCGGCGCTGCTGAAATAAATCGGCTGGAACCTGACGCAATCCGGCACTATAGCGCAAGTTTTCATCAATACTGAGATCGAGGTAAAGGGAGAATTGTTGGGTTAAATAGCCACTTAAAATGCGGGCGTCACGCGGGGATTTCCCCAGGATTTTTACTTGTCCTCCTGATGCGTCCATCACCCCACCTAAGATATGGAAGGTTGTGGTTTTTCCCGCGCCATCTGGACCAATTAAGCCAAATATTTCCCCGCGCTTAACTGTAAAATTAATGCCTTTGACGGCGAGGAGTTTGCCGTAGCGTTTGTATAATCCTTGAACTTGAATTACATGGTGGTCATTCATGGTTCATGGTTGATGGTTCATGGTTCATAATTGATTGTTTATTGTTCATTGATATTTGGGGATTGGGCGAAGCATTCGCGTTGAAAGTTTGGTAGGAATCCGACAAATCGGGGCGCGAATGCTTCGCCCCTACGTGCCCCTACGTGCCCCTACGAATGAACCTCTTCCTCTAACAGGATTTCTGCGTCGGCTGGCATTCCCGGTTTGGCAAATCCTTCGGGATTATCAATCCTAATTTTTACGCCAAAGACTTGCTTGACGCGATCTTCTTTAAAATATATATTTTCTGGCGTAAAAGAGGCTTGGGTGTCAATTTCGGTTACCGCTGCACTTAGGGGTTGTTCTGGGAATGAATCTAGATAAACTCTGGCTTTTTGACCCACCCGAACTTTGCCAATATCGCCTTCGGGAATATAGCCGCGTAAATAAACCTCATCTAGATCGAGTACAGTAATCAGGTGTTGACCGGCTGCGATCACTTCTCCGGGTTCAACGGTGCGAGTCAAGACGGTGCCTTGAATGGGACTGGTGAGGGTAAGGTCGTTTATTTTAGCCGCGATCGCATCCTGGGCGGCTTGGGCTTGTTTGATGTCAGACTCGGCGACGGCGAGTTGGGCGCGGGCTTGGTCTAGCTGCTTGTTGAGGGCGTTGATTTGCGCTTGAGCGATCGCGGGATTCAGTCGGCTGGTTTGGGCTTGTTCGAGTTCCCCTTGAGCCGCGTTAACTTGTCTGCGGTTCGCTTCTACCACGGCTTGTTGAGCGGCGACAGCCGATTGCAGGGTGTATACTTTGGTTTGGGCTTGGTCGAATTGCTGTTGGGGAATTACGCCACCTCTGAGGAGTTGGGTGAAGCGATCGCGATCGGTTTTGGCTAGAGTTAATTCGGCTTGAGTCTGTTGCAACTGGGCTATGGCTTGGCTGAGTTGCGCCTCAGCCGTCGCGACGCTAGCATTGGCTTGGGAAATGCGCCCACTGGCGTTTTGTTGAGTTTGTTGTAGATTTAGGGTGGCTTCTTGCAGGCGACTCATCAGCACATCAATCTGTAGACGCCCTTGGCGTTCTTGTTGTTGCGTCGCTTCTACCCGGGCTTTGGCTTGTCTGAGTTGGGCTTGAATTTCATCATCATCCAGCCTGACAATGGTTTGACCGGGGCTGACGGTATTCCCTTCCCGTACTGCAACCGACTCGACTTTACCGGGGACTTTCGCACCAATATCCGTTTCGTAGCCTTCAATGCGACCACTCAGTTGCAGGGTTTCATCGGTTGGGGATGGAGTTAAAAAATACCAGGTTGCGGCGGCGACACCCGCGATTAACAACCCGGCTGGGATGAGCAAACGGGGTGAGAGTTTGCCCTTGGGTTTGGCAAATTTGCCTGATTCAGGGGCTTTTTGCTCTTGTTCTTCTCGGGGTGAGAGGGTCTGAGTCATCGTATTTACCTCTCTGGCGAGGGGAGGGTTATTAAATAAGAGGGGGTGACGACCGTTTGAGTGCTGGATTTGAATTTTTTATATCAAACCAAACTGTACGGTCTATATATTGTTATAGTAGACTGTACAGTTTGATAAAGTCAAGTAGGGGTTCCTTCCGTCCCCCTTGGGAAATCCCCCTTCCGTCCCCCTTGGGAGATCCCCCTTCCGTCCCCCTTTTTAAGGGGGAAGCCATAGGATACTTCGCTTTTTTTGCACGGGGGAAGCCAGAGGATGCGAGAGCGTTTTTTGCAAGGGGAAGCCAAAGGATGCGAGAGCTTTTTGACTCAAACTCTTATCCAGTCAGCTTTAGCTGACTTGAGCTTTTAGCCAAGAACTTGAGTTCTTGGCGGGTGTTAAGGCTGACGTCTGACTTCGCGAGTACCAGGAACCCTCTAGTCTGAGCAGTACCACATTTCCAAACCATGTCACGATCAAAAAACAGCGAATCAAACCGAAAGGGTAGGGTTGATAAAGCCGAACAAATCCTCAACGGAGCCACCCAGGAGTTTCTCAAACACGGCTATGCGGCGACAAGCATGGATCGAGTCGCCGCCGCTGCTAAGGTGTCTAAACAAACCCTCTATAGTTATTTTCAAGACAAAGAAACTCTATTCACCACGTTAATAGAGCGTATGGCAAAAGGGCGGTTTCAGTTAGTCTTTGGTTCTGTACCGCTACAAGGAGAACCCCAAACTGTGCTGCGACAGTTGGTTCAAACTGGGCTAAGTCGCATTGCTACAGATCAAGAATATTTATCCTTTGTCCGGGTGGTAATTGCCGAGTCGGGACGCTTTCCTCACCTGGCGCAAGTGTTTGTCAGCAATATTACCAAACCCGCCCTGGAAACCTTAACGCTGTACTTTGCATCTCATCCAGAACTCAAGATTGCTGATCCTCAAGCCAGCGCCCGAATTTTTGTCGGGTCGATTATTGCATTCGTGTTGACGCAGGAGGTTCTGCATGGGAAGGAGTTAATGCCAATGGAGAGCGATCGCCTGATTGATAGTTTAATTCATTCGGTACTTCACCAGTAGGTCTATTTTGAGGTTCCTTTAGAACTGACGTGACCAATCTTGAAACCAGCGTTCTACCACAACTTTTGTCTGGGTAAAAAACTCCACAGCTTGTCGCCCCTGTCCATGTAAATCCCCATAAAAACTATCTTTCCAACCACTAAAGGGAAAGAATGCCATCGGTGCAGCTACACCAATATTAATGCCAATATTCCCAGCTTCGGCTTCATAACGAAACTGTCGCGCTGCTGCACCACTGGTGGTAAATAAACATGCCATATTGCCCCATTGACCCCGGTTCACCAATGCGATCGCGTCCTCTATGGTGTCGAGATGCATTAAACTCAACACCGGACCAAATATTTCAGTTTGAGAAATAGAACTGTCGGGGTTGACATTTTGCAGGATTGTGGGTCGAATAAAATTCCCTTGCTCATAACCGGAAATCTTGGCATTGCGCCCGTCTACTAACACCTTTGCTCCTTCATCAGCGCCCTGTTGAATCAATCCCTCAATCCGGCTTTGACTGTCACGGCTAATCACCGGTCCCATTTCCACCCCTTCATCCAACCCATAGCCAACGACACGAGTTTGAGCGGCTGACGCGATCGCATCAGTAAAACTCTGCCGTGCTTCCCCCACGGTAACTGCCACAGACGCCGCCAGACAACGTTGTCCCGCACAGCCAAAGGCACTATCGGCCGCAATTCGAGTTGTCATTTCCATATCCGCATCGGGGAGGACAATTAGGGGATTTTTCGCCCCTCCCTGACATTGCACCCGCTTGCCATGGGCGGCTCCTTTGCTGTATACATACTGTGCCACCGGGGATGAACCAACAAAACTAATGGCGCGAATGGTTGGGTGTTCTAAAATCGCATCCACCACCGAAGCAGCCCCATTAACCAGATTCACCACTCCTTTAGGTAATCCCGTCGCCTCTAATAATTCAAACACCTTTTGCATCGTCAACGGTACTTTTTCCGAGGGTTTAACGATACAGGTATTCCCGCAGGCGATCGCATAAGGTAAAAACCAGAAGGGAATCATACCCGGAAAATTGAATGGCGCAATAATGGCTGTCACTCCCACCGGTTGACGAATCATGATTTCATCAATCCCTCGGGCAACATCTTCTAGATTGTATCCCTGCATCAGCATTGGAATACCACAGGCGACTTCCACATTTTCAATTGCCCGCCGTAATTCTGCTTTTGACTCCTTTAGGGTTTTACCGCATTCCAGGGTAATTGTACGGGCTAATTCATCTAAATTGTCTTCTAATAAAACCTTGAGTTTAAACAGATATTGTACTCGGGTTGGCGGAGGAATCCGTCGCCAATGTGTGAAAGCGACAGCCGCCGCCTCCGTCGCCGCTTCTACATCATCTTTAGGCGACAAAGGAACTTGGGCTAAAACATCAACCGTAGCGGGATTAACAACCTGAAGCGATTCCGTGGCGCTGGAGGGACACCATTTGCCATTGATATAGTTCGGTAACAGATTTTTTAGATGCACCGTGATTTCTCCAGAAATAATAATTAACGGTATTCGTCATTCGTCATGTGTTTATGTCATGTGTTTATGTCATGTGTTTATGTCATGTGTTTATGTCATGTGTTTATGTAGGGGCGAAGCATTCGCGCCCAAATGTATCGGTTGTTTACTAAAATCTCAACGCGAATGCTTCGCCCAACCCCCAGATCAGATGTTCGCCAATCCCCAACCCCCAGATCAGATGTTCGCCAATCCCCAACCCCCAGATCAGATGTTCGCCAATCCCCAACCCCCAGATCAGATGTTCGCCAATACCCAACCCCCAGATCAGATGTTCGCCAATACCCAACCCCCAGATCAGATATTCGCCAATCCCCAACCCCCAGATCAGATGTTCGCCAATCACCGATCCACAACATTCAATCGCCGAGTAATCATAGTCATCCCATCACCCCGAATCAATACGGCTGAAATCCAGCGATCCTGGGGGTTTAAGGGAGCTCGTCCCACTTTAAAAATGCCACCTGCGGATAGTAAATCCAATTCAAAGTCACTGGGTTGGCTGTAGCGATCGCGACTGATCGGTTCTTCTAAGGCTGTTCCCAATAGCAGGTTATCTCCTAGGGGTTCTTGGACGATCACATCAAAGTTAAACGACTGACCAATACGCACCTGTTCCGGTAGAATCACTTGCAGGTTAGGGGGATTGACGCCAGAGGTGAGTTGGGAACGTTCTGCCAAAATTTCCGAGGAAACGATTTTTTTGTTTTCGTAACGTTGGCGCGATCGCAAAGTGGATTCAAGCTTAATCATCGTACCGCCGTTTGGCTGAGTTCCGGTTACGGTAGTTACTGTTTCCGCCACCATACCATCGCCTTGATTTTCCCAAGACTGTAACTCGGTGCGATACATCAATTGGGGATAGCGTTCCCACAGTTGCTTCAGGGCTTGCTCCATCTGCACATGAGTCAAACCATCAGAATGTTTAAAATCCTGGCTATAGAACTGCATCACACCCTGCACATCTCGGCGATTTGCTGCTGCATCGATTTGCGCCAGGAGTTCTTTTAGCTGAGGTGGGGCGGTTGCTGGATCTTCTGCTTTTGTCGAAGTTGCCCATCCCACAGTTAAACCCACCGCCAAGAACAAAATCCTTAACCCATTCAGGGAATACGCCTTGGTTTTCGCACTCAAGGAACCTGACTTTTCACACCCTGGGGAGAATTCAAAGCCTTCTCTCTCTAACCCCCCTTTCAAAGGGGGGCAAGGGGGGATGGAGAGAGGTTTTCTATATCCCGTGAAAAGTACACTCAAGGAACGGGAAACGCGACGAAATAAATTGACCGGATGGTGCATTAGGGGCATCGTAGGAAATAGTTTAATAAAGAAATTGGCTTCCAATTGGACAGATAAGATGGTATATTCGCTTGCTTTACTACCAATTCTCGATTTTAATTCAACAGAAGAGTAGCCTTTAGGAGGAACAACGACCTTGGCTGACACTCCAATTCGCTTATTGATTGCTGCCAGTGGCACAGGGGGACATTTATTTCCGGCGCTGGCGCTAGCTCAACAGTTACCAGAGTACCAAATTGAGTGGCTGGGCGTGCCGAACCGTGTGGAACAATCTGTGATTCCCCAACACTATCCCCTGCACAAGATTCCTGTCGAAGGCTTTCAGAAACCCTTGGGACTAAATACAGTTCGCATTTTTGGACGCCTCGTGGGTTCCATCCGACAGGTGCAGCGACTCATCCAAACCGGGCAATTTGATGCTCTGTTTACCACAGGCGGTTATATTGCAGGACCTGCGATCGTCGCGGCACGTTTACAGGGATTGCCTGTTATTTTACACGAATCCAACGCCATTCCCGGAAAAGTCACCCGCTGGCTGAGTCCCTTGTGTGATCAGGTGGCGCTAGGATTTGACGCCGCCTCGAAGTATTTACCCAAAGCCCATACTGTCACCGTTGGTACACCCGTTCGGGCTGATTTTAGGAAGCCTCAGCCCTTAGATTTACCGATTCCCGAAAATGTGCCTTTAATCGTCGTGGTTGGCGGTTCCCAAGGAGCGGTTAGTGTGAATCAACTCGTGCGTCAATGCGCTAAGACTTGGTTTGAATTGGGCGCTTGGATGGTACATTTAACCGGGGAGAAAGACCCAGACGCTTCCACTTTACAGCATCCCCACTATATCGAAATGCCTTTTTATAACAACATGGCAGCCCTACTACAACGGGCGAATTTAGCCATTAGTCGGGCGGGTGCAGGTTCGTTAACGGAACTGGCGATAACGGGGACACCAGCTATTTTAATTCCTTATCCTTACGCCGCAGAAGATCACCAAAGCTTTAATGCCGCTAGTTTTGCCCAAAAGGGAGCGGCTCTTGTTTTTCCTCAATCTGAACTCACCCCCGAATTACTCGAAAGTAAAGTTTCCTATTTGCTCAAATCTCCGGAAATTCTCCAGCAAATGGCAGAAAAAGCGGCATCGTTAGCAGTAACGGATAGTGCGGAACAATTAGCAACGTTGGTGCGTAGGCTGGTGGAGAAAGAATAAGGGTAATTTACGACAATTGCATCTGTAAAAGTAGTCCAGTTTGTCGGTAATTGACGTGCAATAAAAAACTCGAATGTTTTGTTTTAAGTTAACACGGATGAAGATTTGCTACCACCTAAATACATCATCCAATTCAAATTAATTCTTCTTCAGAGGGTTATACATGATGGACAACCCTAAACCAAGGGATTCAAGTAATGCTAATAATACGAATGAATCTACACCTTTGCCAGAACATTTACAACAATTGCTCGCATATTTTGACCAGCTTTACCCCATTGAAGATTCGATTCATCTTGAGTATGAACTACTTCAGGTTGCCAAACGCTGCGATTTGCCCCTAGAGAGTGTCCGACAAATGTTTAAAAACTATTGTCGTCAGCATCAAGACAAAATTTGGCATCAGTCTCGCTTATTGTTTCTACTCTCACGTATAGAAAAAAACCTCGAATGGCTCAACCAATCGATGAGCAAGATGGATCTGTTTCCGGTTCTAGAATACCTGAGCAAGCTTTCTATTATTGTGGCACTGATTGTGTTTATAATTGAAATTCCTGAACGGGTGCAACAACGAGAAACCGAACAGAAACGGACTAACTACGAAGCTTGGCGTGTTATTCTTGCAAGTGAAGGTAAACCAGCTAGCGGCGGAAGAGTCCAGGCTCTTGAGGATTTGAACAAGCAGGGTATTCCTCTCACCAATATAAATCTATCCGGTGCATTTCTCAGCGATATCAAATTACCAAAAGCTCGCTTGGATGGTGCAAAATTAAACCAGACTCTGCTGAATGGGGCAAAGCTTCAAAAGGCAAAACTGATCAACGCTAGCTTACAAAACGCTGCCTTAATCGATGCCAATCTTAAGGGTGCTAACCTCTTGAACGCCGATTTGAGCAATGCCGCGTTGAGCCAAGCAGATCTCACTCAAGTGGTTTTGAAAGATGCTAATTTAGAAGGAGCCAATTTGACGGATACTAAAGGTCTGAAAATTCTCCAGATCAAACAAGCAAGAAACTGGCAATCTGCATGCTATGATCCTAGCTTAAGACGGCAATTGGGACTGACTTCGGTTCAAAACCCCAATTGTTAAATTTTGTTAATAAAAGTACCCTTGGTTTGTGTAAGTTGTCATGGTTGAAAAATTATCAACTCCCAATTGGGAAAACTTTTCAGAGACAGAACAAAACTACATTCAGGAATTAATTCAAATTTCCCGAAGAGCCAAAGAATTAACCTATCTTCTCTTGAATGTGAAAGATACTAGTGAGCCAGAGGAAAACGAACTAGCTGACAAAAAAATTGCCATGTCTTCTTTCAATGTTCCCATGGCAGAATTGGACATAATAAGTCATGAACCTAATGCCGAGACTGAATGGCTTGATACAATCAGTCCTGAAATGGAATTGTTGCTGACAAGACTCATTGAAACAAGAGACACCTTAACAGCCTTGAGAAATAATTGCCAAAAAGCCTGTAATGATCAGTTTTCCCAAGACCCAAAGAAACGCAAAGAATGCCATAAGATATGTAATCAAAGACTAAGGTTCCTCGCCCAAAACATGAATTTACCTCGTTTGGTCTGAATCCTGAAAAAACTATAGCGGTTCTCGCTTGCGTGAGGTAAATCTAGATTTGCACAGTCCTTTCTTTAGATACATTCTCGCTTATTTTGCTGTACTTCATCCACTTGAGAAACGCTATAGAAAGTTGGAGCAACACCTTAGTGAAAAATACTCATGATACGTCAAACTGAAGGAGCAGGATTTAAACTTGCCGCCACCGCCATTATCTGGGGTTTTGCCACGGGAATGCTAGGGATTTGCATTCCATTAGTTTCGATGACTGAAAGTGGTGTTATTTTACCATTAGCGGTGATTATAGGAGCAAGTTTCACGACTGCCGTAGTTTGGCTATCGTTCAGTCAAGTGTCTAGAAATACATTCGATTTGATTAACAGCATTGAGTCGTTAAATGAATCAGAAGCCACGTTAAACACTATTGATAACAGTGACAACGTTGATAGTCAACAAAAGATTCAAACAACTGGAACCGATAGATAACGAGTAACAGTTGATTGAAATTTCCCATGTATCCCTGCGTAGGGGCGCACCGACGTGCGCCCTTGATACTGACGTGCGCCCTTGATTAAGTGAGCGATCGCGCTAATTTTATGGGTGCAAGCCTAGATTTGGCTGGTGGGCATTGCCCACCCTACGGTAAAGGATTTCTAATTTTATGGGTGCAAGCCTAGATTTGGCTACGGTATATTAAAGATTTCGGCAACACCAAAATATTTCTGGGCGCAAGGATGGTGCCCCTACATTTCTTGTCGCTTGTATCGTAGATCACTCGATATAAATTCGACTCTATTAGAGTTGGTACGATAAGCAGCATAACGATTACTCAGGGGAGTGTCTCTATGCCAAAATCCAACGCGCCACCCTCGCTGAAACGAGAATTGGATCTCCGGGGTGCTATCCTAGTCGGACTGGGTTCGATGGTGGGAACCGGGGTATTTGTCAGTATTGGTATCGCCGCCGGAGTCGCTGGAACATCGGTAATCTTAGCCGTCGCGATCGCAGCCTTACTCGCCGCCTGTAATGGATTAAGTAGCGCCCAACTCGCGGCGAATAATTCCGTTAGTGGGGGAACTTATGAATATGGTTATCGCTATCTTACCCCTTGGCTGGGCTTTACCGCTGGTTGGCTGTTCCTCTTGGCGAAAACAGCATCAGCGGCGACAGCAGCTTTGGGGTTTGCGGGTTATTTGTTAAATGCGTTGCGTCTGGATGCGAATCAATGGTTAGTCCCCCTGGCGCTGGTTACAGTGGTTATCTTGACGCTAATTGTCTTAGGGGGAATTCGCCATTCTAACCTAACTAACCTAATTATCGTTTCTATTACCCTACTCTCGCTGATGATGTTTATTATCACGGGTTTACCTCACATTACCCCTGGGAATTTTACCCCATTTTTCCCCACCGACACCCCAGATAAAAGTGCGATCGCGTCTTTACTTCATGGCAGCGCCTTAATGTTTGTGGCTTATAGTGGTTATGGTCGGATTGCCACATTAGGAGAAGAGGTGCATCAACCGCGACGCACTATCCCGATCGCGATTATCTTAACGATGATTGTCACCATGATCCTGTATATGGCAATCGCCGCCGTGGGTGTGGGAACTGTTGGTGTGGATACCCTTAGCGCCGCTACCCAATCAAACGCCGCCCCCTTGGAAGTCGCTTCTCGCCAATTTGGGATTCCCATCGTTCCCCCATTACTCGCCCTCGGTGCAATGACGGCGATGGTAGGCGTATTGCTAAACCTGATATTGGGATTATCTCGCGTACTATTGGCTATGGGGCGTCGTCGGGATATGCCCAGAATTGTAGCGCGTCTGAATGCTGCGGGAACCACACCCTATATATCAGTGATTTGTATTGGAGTTGCGATCGCGGCGTTGGTTCTGATTGGTAATGTCAAAACAACCTGGTCATTTAGCGCTTTTACCGTTTTGGTTTATTATGCCCTTACCAACCTGTCTGCCCTACGGCTATCTACCCAAGAACGACTGTATCCCAAATGGATAGCTGGGGTAGGATTAGCCGGGTGTCTCGTCTTAGCCTTTTGGGTGGAACAACAAATTTGGTTGGTTGGTCTGGAATTAATTGTAGCCGGATTAGTCTGGAAAACGATAGTATTGCCATTGGCTTTAGGGGTACACAATCACTAATTCAGTGCAGCGATGATCGGTGATAATAGGTCAGCAGGTGAAAGGGGAAAGCGATTGTCCGGAGTCACAAAGAGACGCCAACGACGACGAGTCCAGAAAAAATCCTCAGCTAATGGCTGTCTAGTCGCATTAGGTGCGATCGCAGCATTAATCGCCACGGGTGCGATCGTTACTGGGGGAATATGGCTAGGGATTCGCCTGATGATTGATCCCAATGCGGCGATCTGGCTGAATCGCATCTTACCCGGATGGACAAACATCCCCATCGCTGATGCTTCACCGCCGCAAACCCTGGCAATGATACGCGACGAGTTGCGCCAAAATGGGTTAATTGCGGGAGAACTTGTATCCCTCAATACAGGGGAACCCTATCGAGAAACCCCTATTTTATTACCCATCTTAAAATCTAAGCCGAACTGTCAAACCAATTGCCAAAAAATTGTCGAACTGAGACTCTATCAACCCGTCGAATTCCAGCAAACAGAACTCGCTTACCAACTGGTCACTCAGCTAGCCATCAACGAACCAGAAGAGTATTTTGTGCTTTCCTCCACCGACGCGATTGATGGGAGTGCGTCTCGTTCCCTAGCCTTTACTCAATTTAACCCTTTAGAAAATAAAGCCCCCGCCACAGGACTTTGGTTTAACCTTTGGGGAGTTCGCCTCACCGATGAATCCCCGAAAACTTACGGACAAATACTCCATTACAACCCCGAACAAATGCACCTGAGTATTCTGTTGGAATGGCAAAGTCCCACGGATAGTCCACCCTATTGGCAACAAGTCACCGGTGAATCAACCCCAGAATTAGTGATTAATCAAACGGTGGGTTTAGAACCCAAATTCCAGGTGTACCAGGTTCAACCTCGCCAGTTTCTGCTCAATCCAATTCAATTAACCGAAATTTCTCTGAATACATTGGCTTCCGATAGTCCCACCTATCGCAATTCCTTAATGTTAGCCCGGAATGGGTTATGGTCTTGGGCATATCGACGATTGCAACAAGACAAGCAAAACAATGAGTCGGCGACAGTCCAAGCGCAATTGGATGTGATTCGACTTCATGCCCAATTTACCGAGGCACAAGCCAACAAAACTTGGGCAAGTCAAGGACAACAAATTCTAGCCTATCTCATTGATGGACGGTGGACAGATGCCTTGCAGGTATTTCAAACCGCCGCCGTTAATGGTTCCGCCCAAGACATTGCCAATTTACTCAAAACCGATACAGAGGGATTATGGCGACGGGTAGAAGCTGCCCTAAATATTAGTCCTAATGATCGCACCGTAAAAACCTGGGGGGCTTTAATTCTCGCCGCCCAAGAAGGGCGGGCTAAAGCCATCTCTTGGTTGCAGCAACTCCCACCCCCTGAATCAGAATCCGATCAGCCTCAACCGGATAATGATGCCCAGATTTATGCTTACCTCGATTCTCTGGATGTCGCGTTAGCCCAAATCCCACCCATCATCCCTCATTTAAGTCAAATTGTCGGGACAGCACAATCGATTGAAACTGTCAAGCCCGAAGATTGGCGACAACCGGAAGTGGGAAATCGTACAGCAACATTTCCTGTATCTTTCACCGCCCAATCCTCAATCCCTAATCCCCAATCCCTAGTTCTCCAAAAAGCACCCCAACAGGTTTGGTATCAGATAGAAGTTGCTGCATTTAATGATGGTCAGCGCTGGCGTAAAACGCCATTTAGAGACTTGCAATTGCCCACTGTCGCCCCAACTCAGCGTCTTTGGCAATATCTCGGCTTAGATACTGATCCGCGCCTGCAAATCGCCGTCTGGTCGGCGGAGGGACGTCAGGAGACTATCTTCGCGACTGTCCAAGCGGTGTCCTATCGAGAGGGTGTGATCCAGCTTTTAGCCGCAGGAGTTGCCTTACCTAGCAAAGAAAATAGCCGTCCTATGGCATATTCTCAAACGGCGATGCGCTGGCTAGAACCGGGTTCAATTAGCTTATCCGATTTAAACCAACTTCAGCCGCAATGGGTAGCGGCGATTTTACCAACACTGTGGCAGGAATTGGTCAAAAGCGGCAAGCGATCGCCCGAAGTCGAACCCACGATTCCGATGATGCTGCAAGAGATCGGACATTGGTTAGTACAGCCTCTGGATTTGACCGGGAATAATGAATCGGAAGCTGTTTTAACCCTGTATGAGGATCTATCGAGTACCAGCCAAACCCTGAATATCAAACGCCCGGAAACGAACAAGCAGCAATATAAACCCCGGACATTAATATTTTCGGAGAAGGGGGCGTTACTCTACAGTGAATTTTCCACCCATGGGAGTACATCACTAACTGCGATCGCGGATTTGGGGGATGGGGGAACAGCGGCGTTAGTCCTAGCGGGTGAGAATAAATATAGCCTTAAGCGTTGGTCAGATCAGCGTAAAAGTTTTGAGTAAAAGCAGATTGATCATCCTTAAAATGAATGGCACTGAAAATTTGGATTAGGAGATCGCCAAAACCTTTGATATACCGTAGGGTGGGCATTGCCCACCAGCATACCAGTCAGTGACATTCTCCTTAAAATCATTGTCATGTAAGCATCTTATTCGCGACCCATTCCTAGAAACTTGGCACAATAAAAAACAACCCTATTAAACCTCTATGACGACTACCGTACAAAACGCCAATCATCAAGAGTTAGTCGGCTTGATCTGGAGTATCGCCGATAAACTCCGAGGTCCCTACCGCCCCCCTCAATATCGTCAGGTGATGTTACCGATGATTGTGCTGCGTCGTCTTGATTCTGTCCTAGAACCCACCAAGGAAGCCGTTTTAGCCGCAAAAAGCAAGTATGAGAACGTGTTGACGGGGGAGGCGTTTGAAAAGGCGATCGCGAAAGTTGCGATCGGGGAGAATCGCCAACAGCCTTTATATAACCTCAGCGAGTTTACCTTTAAGAAGCTTTTGGGGGACTCGGAAGGATTAGCCGATAACCTCCGCGCCTATATTAATGGCTTTTCTCCCCTGGCGCGGGACATCTTCGATAAGTTTGACTTTGACAAGCAGATTCAGAAACTCGATGAAGCCAATCGCCTCTATGAAGTCATGCAAGCGATCGCGAGTCCGGATGTAGATTTATCTCCGGCGCACCTCTCGAACTTGCAAATGGGCTATTTGTTCGAGGAGTTGGTGAGGAAGTTTAACGAACAAGCTAACGAAGAAGCCGGAGACCATTTTACCCCCCGTGAAGTGATTCGCCTGATGGTAAATTTGGTTTTCTGTGAGGAAGAGGTTGTCTTTCAACCACAGATTTACCGTACCGTGTATGACCCCACGGCGGGAACCGGCGGAATGCTTTCGGTAGCCGAGGAATATATTAAACGGCAAAACCAGGACGCAAATTTGGCATTATTTGGGCAAGAATATAACCCCGAATCCTACGCCATTTGCTGTTCTGACCTGCTGATTAAAGATGAACCGATTAATAATCTTGTCTATGGGGACACATTAGGACTCAAAGACGCCAAGCAAAAGAGTAATAACTTTGTTCCCCACGATGGTCATAGCGATAAGAAGTTTCACTATATGTTTGCTAATCCGCCCTTTGGGGTGGAGTGGAAACCGGAGCAAAATTTCATCGAGTCTGAATATCAAACCCTGGGGTTTAAGGGTCGCTTTGGCGCAGGTTTACCCCGGATTAATGATGGGTCGCTGTTGTTTCTCCAGCACATGATTTCTAAGATGTACCCTGCACCGGAGAAGAAGGGAGATGGGTCACGCATTGCCATTGTGTTTAATGGTTCACCTTTATTTACTGGGGATGCGGGGAGTGGGGAGAGTAATATTCGCCGTTGGATTATCGAAAATGATTGGCTTGATGCAGTGGTGGCGTTACCGGATCAGATGTTTTATAACACGGGAATTTTTACTTATATCTGGTTAGTGACGAATAAGAAAGCATCCCACCGGAAAGGGAAGGTACAGTTAATTGATGGGACGCACCATTATCAGAAGATGAAAAAGAGTCTGGGGAATAAGCGAAATGAGTTATCCCCTGACCATATCGCGGAACTGGTGCGACTTTATGGGGATTATCAGCATAATGGGATAAGTAAGGTGCAGATTGATGGGGAAAGCCAAGAACGGGTTTGTTCTAAGGTTTTTGATAATCGGGAGTTTGGTTTTCTTAAGATTACCGTAGAACGTCCCTTACGGCTGAATTTTCAAGTCAGTGAGGAACGCTTGGCGCGACTGTGGGAACAAACAGCATTTGAGAATTTGGCAACCAGTAAGAAGCGCAAAGACGAGAAGGGGAAGCAGCTTGAAATTGAGATGGGGCAAGATTTACAAAAGGAGATCATTGCTGCACTGTATTGCATGGATGGGAATAAACTTTATTTGTCCCGTGATGGGTTTGTTAAGGACATGGAAAAGGTCTTAAAACAAGCCGGATTAAAGCTGAAAAGTCCAGTTAAAAAGGCGATTTTAGCAGCATTGGGGGAAACTGACCCAGAAGCGGAAATCTGTCGGGATAGCAAGGGAAACGTTGAACCGGATACCAGTTTACGGGATACGGAGATTGTGCCTTTACCGGAGGATATCCCTTTACCTTTACCGTTGGAGTATGATGGGAAAACGGGATTAGATGGGTTAAATAAATTAGTTAAAGCCCATTGTTTGGCGTATCTGGAGGCGGAGGTTTTACCTCATGTCCCCGATGCTTGGATTGATTTTGATAAAACGAAGGTAGGGTATGAGATTCCCTTGAATCGGCATTTCTATGTGTATCAGCCTCCTCGCCCCTTGGCGGCGATTGAGGAGGATATTAAGTCTTTAGAGGCGGATATTATGGCGATGTTGGGGGAGGTAGTGTAAATTAGATCTTAATAAGATGCAAATTTAGTGCGAGGCTGATCGGGATGATTCATTTAGGGCGGGATATTCAATCGCTTTCCACCTTTAAGCGCAATACCAGTGACCTGATTCAACAGATGAAGGAAACGGGAAATCCGATTGTTTTGACAGTAAATGGGAAAGCAGAAGTGGTTGTACAGGATGCTACTGCTTATCAGAAGTTATTGGATACCATCGAACATCTAGAATCTCTGGTGGCGATTCAAAGGGGATTAACAGATATTGACAAGGGTGAGACTCAATCCCTTGAAAGTTTTGTGACTGAGATGCAAGCTAAACATGGTATTTCAGATTAAGTTGACTCGTTATGCCAAAGAGGAAATAGAGTCGGCTTATCTTTGGTTAAAAGACTATAATTCTGCCTATGCAGACCAATGGTTTCGAGATTTGATGGATACCATCGCTACTTTACAAGAAAAGCCAAGACGTTGTGCTTTAGCCAGGGAAAATGATGATTTTTTAGAGGAGATTAGACAGCTTCTTTATGGAAAATCCAAGAGTCGATATCGCATTGTTTTTACAGTTAAAGGGGAGTTTGTTTATATTCTTTCTGTGCGCCGTGGGTCTAGGTCAGCTTTAGATTTTAACCCTCTCGATATGGAGTAATTTAAGGGAGACTAACATTATGCAGATAACGGTTAATTTACCGGACAAGTTAACGGCAAAGGTACAAAATAAATGGAGAGATTTACCGCAAGAAATTCTCCGTCAATTGGTGTTGAAAGCATTTAGGGAAGGGCTGATTGATTTTGAGGAGTTTCAGGAGTTGGGAACGTTTGCATCTGAGGGGGAGTTAAATTATTTTTTGAAGCCAAATAATATGCTTCATAGTTCGGGGTTACTCGATTTATATGGTTGCTGTGCAGATGATCCGATTGAAGTTGATAACTTGGGGGTAGATGATAGCCTTGATGATGATTTGATTGGGGTGTTTGATGATTGATAGTTCTCTCAAAGATTTGTTAGATACTGAGGGTTAAATATTGAGGATTGGGAGGAAGGTTAATGGGACAGTATCAGGGTTATGAACAGTACAAGGATTCTGGTGTTGAGTGGTTGGGGGATATTCCCGAACATTGGGAAGCAGTTCGACTAAAACATATAACTAATAAAATTATTGATGGCGCACATTTTACTCCAACGTATGTGAGCGAAGGAATTCCTTTTCTAAGAGTTACTGATATTGTTCAAGCAGGTAGTAACTCCATCAATATGAATAATATTAAATTTATACCAGAAGAAGAACACGAAGCATTATCTATTAGATGCAAACCAGAAAAAGGGGACTTGCTTTATTCTAAAAATGGAACGATAGGAGTTCCTAGAATTGTTGATTGGGATTTTGAATTTAGTATATTTGTGAGCCTCTGCTTAATTAAAGTGATTAAACAAAAGATCAGCAGTGAGTTTTTGCAATATTCGTTATTAGGTAAATTAACAGAAACTCAAATTAATATTGGTGCTAAATCAAATACTGTTACGAACTTGCACTTAGACAAAATAAAAGAATTTTGGGCAGCTTTACCGCCATTGGAAGAACAGGATGCGATCGCACAATTTCTCGACCACAAAACCAGCCAAATAGATGCCCTCATTTCCAAGAAAGAAGCCCTCCTCGAAAAACTCGACGAAAAACGCACCGCCCTCATCAGCCACGCTGTCACCAAAGGACTCGATCCAACCGTCCCCATGAAAGATTCTGGCATCGAGTGGCTAGGTGATATCCCTGCACATTGGGAGGTTTTGAGAGTAAAACATTTAACAAAAATCTTGCGAGGGAAGTTCTCCCATAGACCAAGAAATGACCCAAAACTTTATGATGGCGAATATCCTTTTATTCAAACTGGCGATGTTGCTAATGCTAATAAATTTATTACAGAATATAGTCAGACACTAAATGAAAATGGCTATGCAGTAAGTAAAGAATTCCCATCAGGAACACTCGTAATGACAATTGCTGCCAATATCGGTGATATGGCAATATTAGACTTTAATGGTTGTTTCCCTGATAGCATTGTCGGTTTTGTTCCATCTAAACAGACGAGCGTATTGTTCTTGTATTATGTCTTCACTTCAATGAGAGAGCAGTTTTTACAGACTGCTGTTTTAAACACTCAGTTAAATCTAAATGTAGAAAGAATAAGTAACCTTTTTACAGTTATAGCTCCTCCTGAAGAACAAGGACAAATTATAGTTTTCCTAGATAAAGAAACAACCAATATAGACCAACAAAAAGCAAAAATAAAACAAGCCATTGACCTCCTAAAAGAATACCGCACCGCCCTAATCACCAACGCTGTAACAGGCAAAATCGACGTGCGCCAAGTCCCCATTCCTCAACCCTAGAAACCCCTATGACCACCGAATATCACGTTAAACTCATCCAACAAGGGAACACCCAAACCCTACCCATTCCCCCAGAACTTAACCTAGACACCACAGACGTTACCATCCGTCAAGAAAATGGCAAACTGATTATCGAACCCTATCAAAAGAAATCCATTCTCCAAGTTTTCTCCACCCTCGAACCCTTAGACGAAGAATTCCCCGATGTTGACGAAGGATTACAGCAGTTTGCTCTGCTATGCGGTACATTGTCGATCCCCCTAAATCCCCCTTAAAAAGGGGGACTTTGATCTACTGTACTTTATGGAGAGCGCAAAGCGCTGTATTACCCCTAGATGACATCAAACTTTAAAAAAGCTATACTCCTATTTAAAGGACTTTAGAAACAATGAAACAAACCCTTAAACAAATCAAAATTAGTGATATCCCTGATGCACTGCAACGCTTGGGGATAAGCCAAGACACCACCATTAATTTAACCATCGAAACCGTCGAAGAAGAACAAGAAGACATCCTAACCCTATTTCAACAAATTGGTCAGGAAGCGCAAGCCAAAGGACTAACTGACGAAATTCTAGAAGAACTGTTAGCTGATGAATCCTGACTTAATTGTTATTGACACTAATATATTTATCAGCGCCGTTCTTAGCCCGAATGGAACTGCATATCAAGCCTTTAGCAAAGCCATTAAACACTTTACGATAGTTCACACCGACCAAACCTACCAAGAACTCGCCCAACGGATTTATAAACCTAAATTTGATAAATATATTTCTAACCAAAGGAGAGAAGACTTTCTAGCCAGTATCCGCAATAACAGTCAATTCAGTCAAACCACATTAGCAATAACCGATTGTCGCGACCCAGACGATAACAAATTTCTCGAATTAGCCCTAGAAATTCAAGCCAAATTTTTATTGACAGGCGATAAAGACTTACTCTCCCTCAAAACTCAAACCCCATATCAAAACTTAATTATCAGTCCCAGAGACTTCCTAAACCTCGACTAATTTAATACCATGCACCAAGAAAAAGACTTTGAAAACATCATCGAACAAGAACTCCTCAACCACTACAGCTATCACCCCGGAAACCCAAAAAACTACGACCCAGACACCGCCCTTTTCCACCCTGAGATTATCAACTTTATCCAAACCACCCAACCGAAACAATGGGAAAAACTGACTCGCACCAGCCCAGGAGAAGCCCAAAAAATCCTAATCGCCAGCCTCACCAAAGAACTCAAAAGTCGGGGAATGCTTGATGTCCTCCGTAACGGCTTCAAATGCTACGGTAAAACCTTCAAAGTTGCCCACTTCCAACCTAACACCGGGATGAACCCCGAAACCATCACCCTCTACAATAAAAATCGCCTCACCGTTACCCGCCAACTCACAATCAAAACCAACGGAATTCCCGATATTATCCTCAGTCTCAACGGCTTACCCATCGCCACCATCGAACTGAAAAACCAACTCACCGGACAAACCTACCGCAACGCCATTCACCAATACCAAACCGAAAGAGACCCCAAAGACCCCCTATTTCGCTTCAAAGAACGTTGCTTAGTTCACTTCGCCGTCGATACCGAAGAAGTCTGGATGACCACCAAACTCGCTGGAACTGAAACCACCTTTCTCCCCTTCAACAAAGGCGATAACCACGCCGCCGGGAATCCCCATGTTCCCGGAGAATACCGCACCAGTTACCTTTGGCAAGAAGTCCTCCAACGCGATAGTATTTTAGACATTCTCGCCCGTTTCCTCCACCTAGAAACCCAAGAAATCCAAATCCCCACCGCCACCGGAATCAAATATCAAACCAAAGAAACCCTAATTTTCCCCCGTTACCATCAACTCGATGTCGTGCGGAAACTCATCGCCCACACCAAACACCATCAATCAGGACATAACTACCTAATTCAACATTCAGCCGGGTCAGGAAAATCCAACTCCATCGCCTGGTTAGCCCATCGCCTCGCCAACCTCCACAATGACCAAGATGACAAAATCTTTGATACCGTCATTGTTATCACCGATCGCAAACTATTAGACCAACAACTCCAAGACACGATTTATCAATTTGACCATAAAACCGGAGTCGTTCACAAAATAGATGAAAACACCCAACAACTCGCCAAAGCCCTGGGTGCAGGAGTCCCCATCATCATCTCCACCATTCAGAAATTCCCCTTTATTTCCCAAGCAATCCAAACCCTAGAGAAAAAAGGCAAAACCGTCACCATCACCACCAAAGACAAACGCTTTGCCATTATCGTCGATGAGGCACACAGTTCCCAAAGTGGAGAAACCGCAGCCGAACTTCGAGGAATCCTCAACAACGATGGGATTGAAGCCGCCATCGCCCACCAACTCCTCGACGATGAACCCGATGATGACCTCAGCGAAGCAGCCCAACGAAAACTATTACGAACCCAACTCACTCGCACCAAACAACCCAACCTCAGTTACTTCGCCTTTACCGCCACTCCCAAACAACGCACCCTCTTACACTTCGATGAACCCGGAGAAACCGGACAAGCGCCCTTTCACCTCTACACCATGCGCCAAGCCATTGAAGAAGGCTTTATTAAAGACGTACTCGCCAACTATACCTGTTACGCCCGTTATTACCAGTTAATACACCGCTCAGAAACTAACCCCAACCTCCCCCGGCGCAAAGCCGCCAAAGAAATCGCCCATTTCGTCGAACTCCATCCCCACAACATCGCCCAGAAAGTCGAAATCATCGTTGAACATTTCCGCAACCATACCCGCCATAAAATCGGCGGTCGGGCTAAGGCGATGGTCGTCACCAGATCCCGTGAACAGGCGGTTAAATACAAACTCGCCTTCGACCAATACCTCAAAGACAAAGGCTACACCGACATTAAATCCCTCGTCGCCTTCTCCGGTTCAGTCCCCCTCAAAGAGTTCCCTAACGAAAGCTTTACCGAAGTGAGTATGAATGGCGGGATCAAATCCACCGAAATCCCAGACAAGTTCGCCAGCAATGACTACCAACTGCTACTCGTCGCCAACAAATTCCAAACAGGCTTTGACCAACCCCTCCTCCATACCATGTTCGTCGATAAACGCCTTGCTGGAGTCCAAGCCGTGCAAACCCTCTCCCGCCTCAACCGTACCGCCCCAGGAAAAGAAGATACCTTCGTTCTAGATTTTGTCAACCCACCCGAAGACATCTACAAAGCCTTTAAACCCTACTACGAACAAACCCCCATTGGCGAAACGGCTGACCCCCAACACCTGAATGACCTCGCCTTCCAACTCTATCAATGGCGACTCTTTAGCCAAGAAAATGTTAACCAATGGTGTGAAATCTGGTTCCGCCCCAAAGACTCCCTCACCGGAGGAGAACACAAAAAGCTCAATACCCTACTCGACCCCATTATCAACCAATACAAAACCCTAGAAGCAGCCGAACGAGACCAATTTAGAAGCCAACTCACCAGCTTCCGTAATTTGTACCTTTTCCTCGCCCAAATCATCCCCTACCAAGATTCCGACCTAGAAAAACTCTATGCTTATAGTCGCTTCCTCCTGAAAAAACTCCCCCGCAGTACCGATGCGCCTAACGTAGACCTATCAGGGGATATCGAGATGAAGTTCTATCGCCTGGAAAAAATCAGTGAAGGCAAAATCGACCTCAACGAAGGCGAAGCCGAACCCCTCAAAGGTGCAACCGCAGTAGGGACACGCCAACCGGATCAAGAGGTTCCCCTCTCTCAACTGATCGACTCCCTCAACGAACGCTTTGGTACAGACTTCACCCCCGCTGATCAACTCTTTTTCGAGCAAATCACCGAAACCGCGATCGCGAACAACCACCTCAAGCAAGCCGCCCAGGTCAATACTAAAGAAAACTTCGCCCCCGTCCTCGACCAACAGCTTGAAAACCTCTTCATCGAACGCATGGAGGGGAATGAGAAGATCTTTATGGAGGTGATGAACAACCAGGAGTTTAAACAAGTCGTCTTTGACAAACTGCTCGAATCAATCTATAAGCAGCTAAATTCATAGGCGACACAGAATGAAGATTTGGCTATAAATGTAAAAATCTGTAACAAACAAGCGATCGCGGATTTGGGTGATGGGGGAACGGCGGCGTTAGTCCTAGCGGGTGAGAATAAATATAGCCTTAAGCGTTGGTCAGATCAGCGTAAACGTTTTCAACAGATTTTCTGTGCTGCCTATAATAGCGCATCTCGCGATGGACTCAATGATAACCAAGCCCATCAAGTTGCGTGGAATTCGGTTAAAAATAGCTACGAAGAGGGTATTATTTGGCGATATCTTGGCTATAAACCAACCAAATCAGCATCAACGCCCCTATTGTCAGATCCTGTCAGATAGCCTACGTCAATAGCTCCAGAATAGCTGGGGCTAGGGAATTCTTGAGGCGCAGCTTCTTTCTCGGCTTGAGTTTTCTGTTGACTCGGTAAACCGCTTTGTAGTTCGAGAGCGATCGCGAGCCATTCGGATAGGGAGATACCAGCACTGTCAGCTTGTCGCTTCAAGGCTGCATACACTTCATCACTAAGTTCTAGCGTTACAACTTGGCTCACGGCTGTTCCCTCAACGATTGCTATACAACCCTAGAGTAACATTCCAACCTACAGGAGTGAAACCGCAGTGCGCGATCGCACCTTATTGGGTATCCTTTGGATTACTCAAAATAAATTCTAAAGGGTTCCGATAGAATACCTAATATTTGATTTAACTGAGGAATAAAATATTCAGTCAAATCAATTTTTACCCGATCCTTTTCTAACAGTATAAACTTCCAGTTCGTTCCGGTTGAAACAGCGCCATACACCGCTTGCTGTTCTCGTCCATTACGAGTGTTAAATATTTGGGCGGCAACCATTTGAGCCACACATTGTCCCAAACCAATGCGGATATCATTATCTTTGGCTTCAACTAAGGTTAAGACAGGAGCAGTTACCAGTGATTGATTGCTGGATGCACTTAACATAAAATCACAAGCTCCCGTTAAACCTTTAGCGTCATCAACATTAAACGTATTTCCCGAAAAATAACCAATTTTGTTCTGAAATCTGCGCCTTATCTCCAACAATATTGGCGTAATAATTAATTCAGAACGAGCTTTTTCTGTACTAATACTTACGGCTAAATCTAAGTTTTCTTCTAAGGTTTCCTGAAGGCGTTGGGAAGGTTCAATCGGGGTAACCTGACTAAAAAAATGAGGAATATCCTCAACAGTTAATTCCAGGCTAGAAACCGCTTGATCAAGACTTTTGAAGTCACTGTATGACATAGTTCCAGAGTCAGCAGCGAAATGGGAATAGCATAACCAGCATCAATCAATGAGCCGTTCTTGGGACGATAAACGATAGAATAACTCAAGCTTGAAACTGGGACAACAACCAAGCGCTCACTTTACCATGATTCATTTGCCGACTACGCCGAAACGCTTCTTCTAATAGAGAAATCTCTAAACCAGGAAACACCTGAGATTGGTAAATTCGCCGACTCCCGCCATTTTGAATCTCAAAGGCGATAACCTGAACATTTTTTACATCAATAATCCAATACTCCCGAACTCCCAAGGATTCGTAGAGGAGACGTTTTTCTCCTTTGTCATCGGCTAAAGAAGTATAGGCAACTTCAATGACTAAATCCGGGGGTGGGTAGGTATCGAGATTGATAATCGTCGCTTCCCAAGGTACTACTTCCGCGTTGTCACCGACATAAAACGAGACATCCGGTTGGGCTTCCTCACAGCCCGTCTTACGATACGTGCAGTTATCATGACCATCAAAATCAATCTGATTGAGTCCTGCAAAGAGGCAGACGGCGTGAATAACGATAAGGTGATCACGAGAATGGGGGTTACCAAGTGGAGACATCTCTAGCCTCATGCATCCGTTATAGTAGTAGCCTTTCGCTTTTTCGTATGCTGGATCACTGATTGCCTGAAGGTATTCATCCCAAGTCGCATTGACCCAGGTATCGGTTGGTAGTTTGGTTTGCAGTTGACTCATGACAACCTTGCTATAGCTCGCGATCGCTAATATTGTAACTTAATACGAATGGCACGCTCAGATGAGGATGGTGGACAATTCCCACCCTACGATCAAGGGTTTCGGCGATCCCAAAATGCTTATCAATGGATAATTAATAATTGATAATTGACAATTGATTAATTGGGTCTAAGACCTCTTCGTTTACGAAGAAATTAAAAAAGATTTTCCTTAATTTCAATCCTCTTCTTTTAAGGAGGGGTCATTATCCATTGTTCATTATCC